>NZ_JYDG01000027.1:0-70519 GCF_003263545.1 Rahnella sp. AN3-3W3 | reverse complement strand
AACCACTGCCTGCGAAAAGGTCAACTTTCTTGATTTTGCTGTAATACCCCACCCCAACCCTCCCCTTCGCAGGGGAGGGAGCCGATTGTGCCATACTTCGGGCTTTTGCCTTTGCTCCATCCCCTGCGCAGTTGAGGGTGTTAATCACTTATTCAAATTCACCACTGCCTGTCTGATCGCGTACTCGTAGCCCTGAATACCGAACCCGCAGATCACACCGACGGAAACGTCGGAAAGAAAGGAGTGATGGCGAAAGGCGTCGCGTTTATGCACGTTGGTGATGTGGACTTCGTACAGCGGCAGGCTGACGGCGGTCACGGCGTCGCGGATGGCGACGGAGGTGTGCGTCCACGCGGCGGCGTTCAGCACGATCGCGTCCACCGTTCGACGGCAGGCCTGAATGCGGTCGATCAGATCGCCTTCGTGATTGGTCTGGAAGAATTCGATAGTTGCGCCGCAGCTTTCGCCGGTCTGATGACATAACTTTTCGATGGTCGCCAGCGTGTCGTGGCCGTAGGTTTCCGGTTCACGGGTGCCCAGCAGATTGAGATTCGGGCCGTTAAAGACGGCAATTTTGTAATTCATGGTCTTTCCTTTCTTTAGTAATCCGTAAATCCAAACAAATCTTTCGGCGTCTGCCATAAAATCTGCTGACGGATTTTTTCGTCAGGGAATAATTGTTCGACCAGCATCAGCAACGTGCCGAGATCCATCCGGTGTTCTGCCCGCAGGAACGGCCAGTCGGAACCCCACATGCAATGCTCTGCGCCGAATGCATTGAGCAGCGCATGCTGATAGGCGTGCCCGTCCTGATAAGGAAAAGGCTGGCGGCTGAATTTCGCCAGGCCCGACAGCTTAACCCAGGTTCTTTGCTGGTCAGCGAGACTGAGCAGAGCCTGAAACGCCGGTTGTTGCAGGCCCTTCGTGACGTCAGGGCGTCCGGAGTGATCAATCAGCAGCCGCGTTTTACTGCGGTTGATCAGAGGCAATAACGCCAGTAGCTGATCGTTTTGCACCTGAATGGCAGCGAACATATCCAGTTCGGCAAGACGCCCCATCAGGCTGCCGAGATGCAAAAAAGGTTCCGTGCCGAGCATCGCAACATTCATCGCAATCCCAACCACACCGGCCTGTTTCAGGCTGGCAAGCCGCTCAGTGCTGATATCAAACGGGACGACAGCGATACCTTTGAAGCGGCCGTTGCCCTTTTCCAGCGCATCCAGCAAACATGTACTGTCAGTGTTGTAACCCGACGTCGGGCCGACAATCAGCGAGTGGCGGATGTTGTACGCCTGCATCACGGCGCGGTAATAATCGGTGGTGCCAATCTCGTGTCCTTCCGGACGATAAGGCGTGTCCGGAAGGTACGGGAAGCGCACCGGATCAAACACGTGGTGATGTGTGTCGATCTTGGGTTGCTCAAAAATCGTCATGCTTTCGCTTTACCTGCTACTGAATAGAGAACTTGTTGATTGCGGGTTTTCTGGAATTCTTCCAGCGTTTCGCCACGCATCGCGGAATAAATATGTAAGTTGGAGACGCCGACTACCGCGCCGAGTTTTTCCAGCAGGAAGAAGCTGACGCCGTAATGGATCATGCCGCGCCAGTCGAGTTCACGCAGCAGCTTTTGTTCCTCGTCCGTCAGTTTGTTTTCAGCAAACATAGCCTTCTGATCGGTAAGGAAACGCTCGCGCCATGCAGGCTGGATCAGACGGTGCAGGAACCGGTTAATGCGCAGCGCTTTCAGGCTTCGCGCCTGAGTGAACGGATAGGTGCCCGGCAGTTTTTCGACCCCCGCCATTTGCTGCGCGATTTTGTCACGCTGGCGCTGCTGCACGTCGTACGGCGCTTCACGTGACTGATTTTCGAGGATCAGCGTGGCGATGCCGGTCATCGACGGCAGGTAATAGGCCTGATGCAGTTTCTTCACATTGGCTGACAGCGCGCCGCGCATTACCAGCCACATAATGACTTCCGCGCCTTCCATGCCGCCCAGCGTGGCAAATTCTGCCAGCGTCATTTCGGTCAGACGTTCCGGGTCGTTGACGATCATATCGACAAACTGCTCATCCCAGTCCGGATTGTTAAACCCGCAACGTTCGCCGTGAACCTGATGCGACACGCCGCCGGTGGCGACAATCGCCACGTTTAAATCTTCCGGGAAACTTTCAATCGCACGGCGCAGTGCCTGACCGAGTTTGTAGCAGCGGCGGGCAGTCGGAATAGGGAACTGTAATACGCCGATTTGCAGCGGAACGATTTGTGTCGGCCAGCCGCCTTCATGCGGGAGAAGGGCGGAAAGCGGCGAGAACAAACCGTGATCCAAAGGCTTATCCTGGAAGAAAGACATATCGAATTCGTCCGCCATCAGGCTGGCCCCGATATGCTGCGACAGTGCCGCATGGCCTTTGACCGCAGGCAGGTCACGCGGGCCGCCGCCTTCATCGGCCACTTCATACTGCTCGTCGATACCCAACGTAAAGGCGGAATAGTGATCGAAGAAAAACGAGGTCACGTGGTCGTTGAAAATGTAAACCAGCACGTCCGGTTTTTTCTCATCCAGCCACTTTTGCATCGGTGCAAAGCTTTCGAAAATTGGCGCCCAGGCGCTTTCTTCCTGCTTGTTATGGTCAACCGCAAAGCCGATGGTCGGGGTATGTGAAACTGCTAAACCGCCTATGATTTTCGCCATCTTAAATCCTCAGTACTTATGTAGGGTAATCGCGGCGCGAAGGTCGTGCCGCGTTCTATTTCTATTTATGAACAGGTAGATGAACAGGTTGATGAATATATTGCTCAATAGGTTTCTAATTATAAGGTGGCTAATCCAGAGACTAGCGGATATTCATGGTGCGCGACAACTCCGGGATGTCAGTAATATCAACGCCTTTGATCATCTCGGCCGGGTGCGCCGCGCGGTGTAAAAGAATGCTCAGCCCCGCCAGCAATGCAGGCAACGCCAGAATAATAAAGATCATGTTTTGGCCGGAGAAAACGCCCAGCAGGACGCCGCCCATCGACGAACTGATAATCGCGCCGCTGCGGCCGATTCCGTGCATCCAGCAGACCCCGGTGGCACGCATTTCCGTTGGATAAAAGGCTGGAGAAAATGCCTGCAAACCGGTTTGTGCGCCGTTAATACACACGCCGCTGATGAAGACCAGCAGGGCAAGAATATCCGGGCCGAAGTTACCGATACCTTGTGATAACAGGCTGACCACGCCCATCATGTAGAAACCGGCAATCACCCGTTTGGCGATGAATCTGTCCATTAGCCCGCCGACCATCAGCCCGCCGAAAGTGCCGCCTAACTGGAACAAACCGGCGACGATAGCTGCACGTTCCAGCGAGAATCCGCCGTTACGCATAATGGTTGGCAGCCAGCCGTTGAGCAGATAGATCACGAACAGCCCCATGAAATAAGTGACCCACAGCACAATCGTGCCTTTGGCATAACCGTTAGTGAACAGCTGGAAGACCTTGGCTTTTTTCTGGATCACCGGCGCTTTCAGCACAAACCTGGTGCTTTCGCTGAATACGCCACCCGCGCGGTCAGCACTTTGGCGATTTTTTCCTTCGCCACTTTACGCACCACCATGTACATCGCCGATTCCGGCAGGATCCACAGCAGCAAGGGCAGCATCAGCAGGGGCACAATCCCGCCCGCGAAAATGACCGATTTCCAGCCGTAGTGCGGCAGTAAACCTGCGGCGACAAAACCTCCTGCGCCGGAACCGACGTTAAAGCCGCTGTACATCACGGTGATCATCAGGCTGCGGCGGCGTTCGGGCATGTATTCCGACACCAGCGTCACGGTATTGGGCATCACCGCGCCTAAACCGAGGCCGGTGAGAAAACGCAGGATCGCCATTTCCATCGGCGTGCGGGCAAAGGTGCTCAGCAGGCTGAACAGTGCGAAGCACAGAATCGACCACATCAGCACCCGTTTGCGGCCAAAGCGATCCGCATTCGGTCCGGCAATCAGCGCGCCGATAGCCACGCCAAACATCGCAGCACCGAGGATCGGGCCCATTTCCGCGCGGCTGATACCCCAGTCTTCGATCAGCGCCGGAGCGATGAAGCCCATCACTGCGGCGTCATAACCGTCGAACATGATGATGATGAAACACAGGGATAAAACCACCCATTGATATTTCGATATCGGGCGTTCGTCTATCCACGCTTTCACGTCCACGATGGTGTTGTTGCTCATAGGGTACGCTCTCTGTTTTTTTTATTAATATGTGATCGGATTAAAACTTTGGACAAAATTTCACTGACCGGATTAGCACGCAGAACGGTCGTGAAGGGTTTTTATTAAGATTATTTTATTTATTAAACAATGAGTTGGTTATTCATTGTTGTGCTTCCTGATAACCAACTTAGGGGCTGTAAAGCGCGCTGTCTGCCATAAAATCATTATGCAGGTATGAGTTTTATTTATGATGAGGTGTTTAAAATTACGGCAGTCGGGCTGCCGTAATCAAAAGAGGACGCTGGAAGAGAAGGGAATAAAGCATTCAAAAGGTGAAGGGGGTTACGCCGTCATATCCCAGAAACAGTCGTTATCGAGGGTGATGGTGGCAATTTTCTGCACCGGACCGCGCATGTTGACCTGAAAATCACCGCTGAAACTGATGGCAAGTTTCCCACCCGGCATATGCACCGTAACATTTTCATCCACCAGCCCCAGTTTGCGCATCGCGCTGGCGGCCGCACAACTGCTGCTGCCGGAGGCCAGCGTATAGCCTGCGCCACGTTCCCAGATGCCGATATTGATGTTGTTTCTGTCCAGCACCTGAACGAACTGCACGTTGGTACGCTTCGGGAAAATCGCCAGCGTTTCGATTTCAGAACCCAGTTGTTTCACCAGCGCTAAATCCAGTTCATCCACCCGGATCACGCAGTGCGGATTGCCCATCGACACCAGCGTCGCACTGAGGCTGTGTCCGCCCGCGACCAGTGGCAATGCAAGGGCTTCGTCACCTTCAACGCTGGCAGGTAACGCCGCCGGAGAAAACTTTGCCTGACCCATATCGACAATCACCTGATGCGCACCTTCGGTCACTTCGCAACGCACCTGCCCGCCGGGGGTATTTACCAGAAACGGTTCGTGCGCTACGCGGCCAATATCAAACAGATAGCGGGCGTAAATCCGCAGGCCGTTGCCGCTTTTTTCGGCCTCTGAACCGTCGGGATTGATAATGCGCAGGGAAGGAATGTCGGCGTCGTCATGGTCAATCAGCAAACCGTCAGACCCGATACCATAATGGCGGTCGCAGAGTCGCTGAATTTGCTCATTACTGAGCAGGGCGGCTACGCTCTGATGACAGACCAGATAATCATTACCCAGCCCGTGATAGCGGTGAAAAATCATGTTGGTGCTTCCTTTGGCAATTCCTGCTCGTTCATAATTGATATGAATAGCTTTAATAGGAAATCTTGCCTGTTTCAATAGCGCCAAGTAAATTCAAAATAATCAGTACGAAATTGCTGAGCTGATGTCCCTGAGATCCCGCCATAAACAAGGAGTTACTGATGGAAGCTTTTACTGTTCCTGTGGCTGTTCTGCCGCTGGCCGTCACCACGCCGCGCCTGATCCTGCGTCAGTGGCAGGACAGCGATGCTGAGGCATTTGCAGAAATGAATGCAGACCCGCAGGTCATGGAGTTTTTCCCCGCCACTATGACCCGCGAGAAAAGCGACGAAATGCTGATGCGCTGTCAGAATTTGATCAATGAACGCGGCTGGGGGATATGGGCAGTTGAGTTGCGTGAGTCGGGGGAGTTTATCGGTTTTGTCGGGCTGCATACGCCGGGGTACGATCTGCCTTTTGTTCCGTGCGTGGAAATTGCCTGGCGGTTAAAAGTGGATGCGTGGGGAAAGGGTTATTGCACCGAAGCCGCCCGCGCCGCACTGGATGCAGGATTTAACCCGTTGGGTTTAAGCGAAATAGTGGCATTCACAGCGCTGCCAAATGTGCGTTCTCAGGCGGTGATGAAGAAGCTCGGGATGAGATGCGATCCCAAAGAGAACTTCATGCATCCGGCGCTGGAAGAAGGACACTGGCTGCGGGAACATTGTTTGTACCGTTTACCGCGTCCCTGAATGGCGTCCTTAAAACAAACGGCTCCCCCTTTTCAGAGGGAGCCGTTTTTTTCAGCAAGGGCATTTGCCCGTTTTACCGCCTTCGCCCAGGAATCTCGTCTCCAGACAATTGCGGTGAAATCAGGGGGCGTCAGACGGGGCGTTAGCTTTCTGTTGATTCTGGCAAAAAAATCTCCGGCGCAGACACTTTGCCGGGGAAGAAATGAACGCGCTTATTTGGGTGCAGGACTGTAGTTATCGATATAGCCAGCGATTTTCTTGCCAATCAGCGTAAGGAGTGGGCCGGCAAATACCCCGCCCAAACCGGCGACGATCATTAACCGGTCATCGCTTGCATCCCGCGAAAGAACGAAAATACTCACCAACATCCCGGTGAAACAAGAAACGACAATCTGCAGAAAACAGGCTTTCAGTTCTTCTATGAACGGCTTACTTTTTCTCAGCATGATATAGCGGACAAGCCCGCCCCACGCCGACATCCCTACAATTGCAAGTATGATACCGTGCTCCATTAACACGATATCTCTGGCTTGTGCTGCACCAATCATGACGTAGTCCTCAGAAGTTAAAATTAAACCGATATAAAACTGTTGCGGTCAAATTATCACCAGAGGCTGTGGCGCGAAAATCACAAGGCAACACATTTCAGTGTGAGGTGTCAGGCTGTCATCACAGGGACATAAAAAAATTAAAAGACGTTGTATTTTAAGCCATTGTAAGCGACTGCTCCGGGCCTGACATGCCTCCGGCCATTCTGACTGCAAGGCAAGAACGCTTAAGCAACTCCTTCCTCAGGCGAGAGGAAGGAGCAAAACATTAAAACCTTCAGTTAACCGGGAGGATAAACCGGGGGTCAGCAAGGGCATTTGCCCATTTTCCCGCCCTCGCTCGGGAATCTCGCCTCCAGACAACGGCGGTGGAATTCACGCTCCGTCATCGGCGTGCTGCCCGGATGCCTTACCTGCATATGCCGGACATAATTGTGATAATCCTGCACGCCGACCATTAGCCGGAAACTCTGGGCGGTACGCTTTATGGCCAGTTTCAGCCACCCGGCGACGTCGTGTGGTTTCGGTTGTGGTACAAATAACGGCTGGCAGCGCGTCACCTGAAATGCGCCTAACCGTGGCGTCTTAAATAATGCGCGTGATTCAGACATGGCGGGCCTCGCGACGGTTAACCACGGCAGTTTCATGCACGGTTGGCGTAGCGGATTTAAGCGCGCGGCGGATAACAAAGAAGGCGGAAATCAGCATGGTCACCGCCACCAGCATGAAAAAGCCGCACAGGATGGCGTTAATCTGATTGTTCAGCACGATAGTGTGCATATCGGCCAGCGTTTTCGCCGGTTTGATGATTTCACCACTGTCGATGCCCGCGTTAAATTTCTTCGCCTGCGCCAGAAAACCAATCGACGGTTTTTCGTGGAAAATCTTCTGCCAGCCAGCGGTCATCGAGGTAATGAACAGCCAGATGGTCGGCAAAATCGTCACCCACGCGTAACGCTGTTTCTTCATTTTGAACAGCACTACCGTACCCAGAATCAGCGCCATTGAGGCCAGCATCTGGTTACCGATACCAAACAGCGGCCACAGCGTATTGATGCCGCCAAGCGGATCCACCACGCCCTGATACACGAAGAAACCCCAGCCCGCGACCGCGACCGTAGTACCTGCAAACGTGCCGATCCAGGAACGGTTATTCGCCAGCGACGGAACGGCGACGCCCACCAGATCCTGCACCATAAAACGGCAGGCGCGGGTACCGGCATCTACGGCAGTCAGAATAAATAAGGCTTCAAACAGGATGGCGAAGTGATACCAGAAGGCCATCATGGCGCGGCTGTTGAACACCTCGGTGATGATGTGCGCCATGCCGACCGCAAAGGTCGGTGCGCCACCGGCACGGGAAAGAATCGACTGCTCGCCGACGTCCCTGGCGATTTGCGTCAGAACGTCCGGCGTGATGACAAAGCCCCAGCCGTTAATCACCTGTGAAGCGCTTTCCACCGTGGTGCCAATCAGCGCCGCCGGTGAGTTCATCGCGAAATATACGCCCGGATCGATAACAGACGCACAGATCAGCGCCATGATCGCCACGAACGACTCCATCAGCATTGCACCGTAACCGATAAAACGGATATGGCTTTCGCGCTCAATCAGTTTCGGCGTCGTGCCGCTGGAAACCAGCGCATGGAAACCGGAAATCGACCCGCAGGCAATGGTGATAAACAGGAACGGGAACAGGCTGCCGGAGAATACCGGACCGCTGCCGTCAATAAAGCGTGAGACGGCAGGCATTTTCATTTCCGGCATGGCGAAGACGATACCCACCGCCAGACCGGCAATCACGCCGATTTTCAAAAACGTTGAGAGATAATCGCGCGGCGCCAGCAGCAGCCAGACCGGCAATACCGAGGCAATAAATCCGTAAATCACCAGCACCCAGGTTAGCGTGGTGCCGTGCAGCGTAAAGAACGGGCCCCAGTAGGGATCTGCCGCTACGTTGCCGCCGTACACAATCGCCAGCATCATCAGCACGAAACCAATCACCGACACTTCAGCGATTTTTCCCGGACGCAGAAAACGCATGTAGATGCCCATAAACAGGGCGATCGGGATGGTGGCGGCGATGGTGAACAGTCCCCACGGACTGTCGGCGAGTGCTTTAACCACCACCAGCGCCAGTGCGGAAAGAATGATGATCATCACGCCAAGCGCGCCGAGCATAGTGATCACTCCGGCAAAATCGCCCAGTTCCTGTTTAGCCATTTCACCTAATGAACGCCCGTCGCGGCGGGTGGAGATGAACAGGATCAGGAAATCCTGCACTGCACCCGCCAGCATCACGCCCACTAAAATCCAGATAGTGCCCGGCAGGAAGCCCATTTGTGCGGCAAGGATCGGGCCGACCAGCGGACCGGCTCCGGCGATGGCCGCGAAATGGTGGCCGAACAGTACCCATTTGTTGGTCGGCACGTAATCCAGCCCGTCATTGTGACGCTCAGCCGGAGTCATGCGTTTGTCATCCAGTTCAAAGACTTTTTCAGCGATAAACAAGCTGTAAAATCGGTAGGCAATGCTGTAACAGGCAATAGCGGCGACCACCAGCCACAGGGCGTTAACGTGTTCGCCGCGGCTCAGGGCCAGCATTCCAAAGGCAAAAGCCCCGATTAACGCCACCACTAGCCAGGTAATCCCGGACTTGACGCTTTTCATGATGTACAACTCCTTATGAATGGTCCTGCTCAGGCAGGCCACTATTTTTATTCAGAGAGTGTGATGTAGAGGTACGATGCGCAGAGGTGCATCAGGTTGCAATATTGTGAAAATTCCGTTTAAAAATAGTGTTTTTAAACGGAAAAGTTTGAAGTTAAAGATGAAATTGTGATGGGGTTGACGCTTTAAACAGAGAAGGCTGGTCGGATGACATCAAAGTTGTGGCGCAGAAGAAAGAATGCAAAAAAAAACCGGCCCGTGAGGGGCCGGTCAGGCAGGTTATCAGACGCTATTATTCAGCGGCAGTGGGTTTTGCTTCACCTGGTTTGTGGTCACGCATCTGCTCCATTTTGGCAGCGCGTTTCTGGTAGTTCTCGTTGAACTGTTTTTTCTGCTCTGGCGTCAGCAGGTTATACATTTTGTTCTCAGCACGTGCGCGTTCCAGCATACGGTCGGACTGCGCTTTGGTGATTGTATCAATCTGCGATTTCACTTTTGATTCATCGAAGCTGTCAGACGCCACCAGGCTGTGCATCTGATCCATCTGTGCTTTCATTGCTGCGCGGTCAGGACGCGGGCCGCTGTCTTTCATGATCTCTTTCATCTGAGTTTTCTGCTGCTCAGTCAGGTTCAGACCGGCAAACGGGTTCATATGATGCGGGCCTTTATGGTGCATCATTTTGCCGTGTGGCGCGGTAGTGGCGTCAGTTGCAGGAGCAGCGGTCGTCTCAGCAGCAAACGCGAAAGAAGCAGAGCTCAGAGCCAGAGTTGAAGCCACAATCATTGCGGTAAGTTTACGCATAATTAAATTCCTCATTGAATATTCAGGCACGTCGCCCGTTTTGTTTCGACGTAAACAAGTCTACTCATTCCAATGAATAGTAATGCGAGGAAGATGTAAAAGAGTGAAAGCCAAAATGTCATTTATCCGGCAATCGTGGAGAAAATGTTTAGAAAGCGTAAGGTTGCACGAACAGGCATGAACGAGAGGTCAGATAAATCTGAGTAATGCGGTGTATTCACACATTAACATGGTGAATGTTTCGCCGCCAGACCTCACTGGTAAACATTGATGACGGTTGATGAGCAGTTTACTTCACAGATAAAAGCTAAAAACAGGCATAATAGTTATCATTTGATTAACACTTCCTATAACAGTGCAGATGAATTATGGCCGAATCCCGTTATGAAACGCTGGCGCGTACCCTACGCCGACAAATAGACACGCAGGTCTGGCTGCCCGGCGACCGTCTGCCTTCGTTGCGCGATACCTGTAAACAGTCGGGCCTGAGCCTGATGACGGTATTGCAGGCTTATCAGCTGCTGGAAAGTCAGGGTGTAATTGTTTCCCGCCCGCAATCCGGTTATTACGTAGCGGCAGGCACACAGCGCCCGGTGCGTCATTCGCCTGATGAACGCCTGCACGCCGCCGAGCAGGTGGACGTCAACGACGCTATTTTCGATATTCTCAAAGCCGGGCAAGATCCCGCCGTGGTGCCGCTGGGTTCCGCGTTTCCTGATCCGACGCTTTTTCCGCAGCCACGGCTGGCGCGTTCGCTGGCCAGCGCCGTCCGCCGGATGTCGCCACACAGCGCGATTGCTAATCTGCCGCCAGGTAATGAAGAGCTGCGCCGCAGTATTGCGCAGCGCTACGCACAAAACGGTATTGAAGTGGCACCTGATGAAATTGTGATTACGTCGGGGGCAATGGAATCGCTCGGATTAAGTTTGCAGGTGGTGACAGAACCGGGTGACTGGGTCGCCATCGAATCGCCCGCTTTTTACGGCGTATTGCAGGCCATTGAGCGCCGCAAATTAAAAGCCGTCGCTATTCCGACGGATGTGCGTTACGGCATGGATCCCGATGCACTGGAGAAGGCGCTGGAGATCTACCCGGTAAAAGCCTGCTGGCTGATGTCGAGTTTTCAGAACCCGCTCGGATGCAGCCTGCCACCAGAAAATAAGGCACGGCTGGTGGGAATTCTGCAGGCGCATAAGGTGGCGCTGATTGAGGATGACGTATACAGCGAACTCTATTTCGGCAGCGAACGGACGGTGCCGCTTAAAGCGTCAGATTACCGCAGTGAAATTCTGCACTGTTCGTCTTTTTCAAAATGTCTGGCGCCGGGATTTCGTGTCGGCTGGGTGGCAGCGGGGGCTTATGCCGAACGTATCCAGCGTCTGCAACTGATGAGCACATTATCGGCCAGCGTGCCGGTTCAGCTGGCGTTAGCGGATTATTTGCAGGGCGCGCAGCAGGGCGGCTACGACACGCATTTGCGACGTTTACGGCGTCAGCTCGAACAACGGCAAATGGCGATGCGCCACGCCATTATCCGGGAGTTCCCGCCGCAGGTTTCAGTCTCGCAACCTGCGGGAGGCTATTTCCTGTGGCTGGATTTGGGCGATAACGTGGATGCGGCACGGGTCTATCAGCGCGCGCTGGCAAAAGGCGTCAGCGTCGCGCCCGGCACCATGTTCTCGGCCGATGAACGATTCCGCCACTGTTTGCGTCTGAACACCTCATTCGAATGGGGGCCGCACACCGCACGCGCTGTCTCGGTTCTGGCGGCGCTGGTGGCGGAAGAAATCGAAAAGGGGAGTTAACCTTCCGGGGAGTAGCGGGTTCGCTAATTGTCTGATGCCAGGTAAAGGAATATTGTAATCCCTCACTCTAATAAGGGGTTTATAACCATGGCAATACCCGTTTACTTATGGCTCAAGGATGACGGAGGTGCAGACATTAAAGGTTCTGTGGATGTACGTGATCGCGAAGGAAGTATTGAAGTCGTTTCATTTAATCACGGGCTTCATATTCCGACAGATAACAGTACCGGAAAAATAACCGGCACGAGGATCCATGCACCGCTGACATTTGAAAAAGAGTTCGATAGTTCGTCCCCATACTTTTATAAAGCTGTAGCTCAAGGCCAGACTTTAAAATCGGCAGAATATAAGTGGTATCGGATAAACGATGCTGGACAAGAAGTGGAATATTTCAATATGTTGCTGGAGAACGTGAAAGTCGTCGCTATAAGTCCGGTGATGTATAATGTTAAAACTTGTGAGAAAACCAATCATATGGAAAATATTGAACTGCGATATGAAAGGATTACATGGAAATATTGTGACGGAAACGTACAGTTCACCGATGCATGGAATGAACGTGTAACAGCCTGAAGATGAGAGGGGATTATCCCCTCTTTTCACTAATCATAAAGCCATCGTCCCGCCTCAGCAGAGTTAATGAACATCTGAACTGTTAAATCTGGCTTCTTTATCCATTTATCTTTTTTTCTGAGAATCCAGTCCAAAATGCCGATTTCTAAATAGGGAAAATAGGCATTCCAATCAAGAGTGCTCATATCAATACTGAATTCATCGCCAAATCGCTCAATTATTTCAACCAGATAGTAAGGTTCATCTTCGAAATCCTGTAGTGCTGAGTCGATCTCGATAGGAATTCTTTTAGAACTGAACAGAACCTTTTGGTCCGGTATTTCTCGCTTAAAAAAAGCCACCACCCTCTCCTCAATACTCATAATATCACCTTAAAATATCCGGTCTTGGGGATGGGCAATGATGTTGTATTTATTAACAGATTTACAGGCAATACTTGAGACATCGTAAGCAATCAGAATTGCCCCCAGCACTGGAATTGTGCGGCCAACAAAGGTTGATAATTTTTTAACCATCACAATTTTCATCTTAGGTGGGAAGTAACCTATTATCGTAGGTAACTTTATGGGCATCATTTTTCCACGAAGATATTTTCTGATAGTTTTCGAAGCCCTTGATGTCCCCGGAGTGGCATCGGAGGGTTTACCTGGCACATCGATATTATTTTTTCCTGAATATAGGAGTGAAACACCCACTACATCATTTACACCGAAATGATCAAGTGTTTCATCAACCATAATCCAGAAAAATAGTTCGCAGGCAGTAAGATTGGAGGTTCCATCGTAGAAATAAGTTCCATTTAGTTCTTCAACCGTATCCATCGTAAAAAACTCCCTTTATGAATGAGGAGTTACGTTATGCCTTTGAACTATAATAAACAATTATCGATGGTTATTTAACGAGATTTTCAGAAAGTTATTATGGATAAATATTCATTAGCGGAATCCCTATTATCACGATTTCAAACATCCTTCTCCCGCAGCGTCTTGCCGACATTTCCGCCCGGATGGACTTTCAGCAAACGCTGCTGGTCGAAACCGTTGCGCAGCATAATGTTGCCGCACAACGCATCGAACACCGCCAGCACCAGCACGATAGACGTCGTGGCCAGCATATTGAGCGGGTCGATTTCGCGCTGAATGTGCGTTTTCACCACCAGCGTAGCGGCGCGGGCAATCGCCGAATCCAGATTCTCTGTCACGCTGATGATTGCCACGCCTTTAGCTTTCAGTGTCGGTAGCAGGCGCGTCAGCTCTTCAGAGTTGCCGCCGCGGGAAATCAAAATCATCAGGTCATTGCTGCGCATAAAACCTAAGTCACCGTGGGCCGCATCGGTAGCACTCAAATACACCGCAGGCTGTTCGACGCACGCCAGCATATGCGCGATTTTCCGCGCTGCAATGCCCGATGTGCCCACGCCGGTGACGGCAACCTTGCCCTTGCAGCCCGTCACCAGCGTCAGTAACTGCTGCCAGACATCCGCATCGAGATTATGCTGCAATGCCAGCAGTTCCTGGCTGTAGGTCTGCCAGCCCTGACATGCCAGCGAGAATTCTTCCTGTGCATTCATTCAGTTTCCCCCTGCATCAGGCGGCGATATTTCATGCTGTCGTGGTACATCTCATGGAATACGCGATATTTACGGTCGTAATACTCTTTGATTTTATTGGTTTGCGGTGTAACGGTTTTGCCGATACGGCTCATGGCGGCCATCGCTTCCGGCAAAGAATCGTATGCGCCTGCCGCGACGGTGCCCATCATGGCGCTGCCAAGCAACATCGCTTCGCTTTCTTCCGGCAATAACATCGCGCAGCCGGTGGCGTTGGAATGTTCCTGCACAAATACCGGGTTTTTGGTGCCGCCGCCGCTGGCCATCATGGTATCAATGCGGTAACCGCTCTGGTTCATGGTCTCGATAATGTGACGGGTGCCGAGCGCCAGCGCCTGAATGGTCGCCAGATAATGCAGGGCCATGTCTTCCGGTGTGCGCGACAGTTTCAGGCCGGTCAGCGTACCGGTCAGCGTCGGATTGGCACGCGGTGAGCGGTTGCCGTGGAAATACGGCAGCATATGAATGTCTTTGGTCAGGAAGGCGATATTCTCCGGTTCACCGGCCATTTTTCGCAGAATGCCGTTGAGCACTTCGTAAATGGTTTTGCCGCTGTCTTTGCCCTGTTTCAGCAAGTCCTGATAACAGGGATGCGACTGGATCACGTGGTCGATCAGTGCGCCGGTGGTAGATTGCCCGCCTTCGTTCAGCCAGTAGTCCGGCAGAATGGCTGAGTAATAAGGCCCCCAGATGCCGCTGATATAACGGGCGCTGCGCGACATCGCCATATGCGCCGTAGACGTGCCGCCAATCAGCGCGATGCGGTTGTCGAAATCCGCTGATTC
Source organism: Rahnella sp. AN3-3W3 (assembly GCF_003263545.1). NCBI lineage: Bacteria > Pseudomonadati > Pseudomonadota > Gammaproteobacteria > Enterobacterales > Yersiniaceae > Rahnella > Rahnella sp. AN3-3W3. The sequence continues at coordinate 55,619 of NZ_JYDG01000027.1, read as the reverse complement.
ACCGGAGGCGCCGCTGGCACCGAGAATACCGAGGCTGCCGGCGTGGGCATCAATAATCGAAACGCTGACTGCCGTGCCAGCCATCAGCCCCATTTCGGCGGCAGCGCGCTGGGTCAGACCGTGTCCGAGCGGTTCACCCATGGTTTTCACTTCACTGCCAATTTTCGCCGCATTGTTTTCCAGCAAATCTTCCAGCCCGATCTGGCGGAAATAGCTTGGATCCCAGCGGTCTTCATGGCCGATATAGGTCCATTTGCAGACGGTGGAACACAGCGAGCGGGTGGTGTCCTGCGTGGCGCGCCAGGTCAGGAAATCAGGCAGATCAAACAGGTGACCAACGTTGTTCCAGGTGGTTGGCATATGCTGTTTCAGCCACAGCAATTTCGGTGTCTGCATTTCCGGTGAAATAATCCCACCGACGAATTCCAGCACGCGGTGACCGGTGGCATTGATACGCTCGGCCTGAGTGATGGCGCGGTGATCCATCCACACAATAATGTTCTGCTCGCTGCGCCCGGACGGACTGACGGTCAGCGGTTTGCCTTCTTTATCCAGCACCACCAGCGAACAGGTGGCGTCGAACCCGATACCTTTCACCTGAATCGGGTTGATGTCTGCCTGATTCACCGCGTCTTTCACGGCATTGCAAACGGACTGCCAGATTTCATCGGAAGACTGTTCGACGAAATCGGCTTTCGGGCGGTACAACGTGATTTCACGGCTGGCCTGGCCGACCATGCGGCCGGTCATGTCGAAGACGCCCGCGCGGGCGCTGCCGGTTCCTACGTCAACTCCAATAAAATAACTCGCCATGTTCTTTCCCTTCGGTAAAAAGCTTTCGCTTAAGATTTTCTGTTTTGCAGAGCGATAAACAGGATCAGGACGCCGCCCCAAAGCGCCATTGTCAGGTAACTGCTGACGCCCATCAGGTTCAGGCCGCTTTCCAGCATTTGCAGGACGATCAGTGCCAGTACCAGCCCGATGACCCGACCGAAACCGCCGTCGGGGTTAATCCCGCCGAGCACCGAGGCCAGAATGGTCACCAGCAAATATGAGTCGCCGTAGCCTGCTTTCGCCGAGTTAAATTTGGACATCATCAGCAGTGCCGCGCCCCAGCCCAGCAGGGCGGAAAGCACGTACACCGCGATAGTCACTTTGTGGGTGTTGACGCCGCTGAACCTTGTGGCCTGTTCGTTGGACCCCATCAGATACAGGCTGCGGCCGAGCGTGGTGTGTTCCAGCAAAACCCATAACAGCAGCGCCACCAGCAGGAATAACAGCAGGGCGACCGGAATGCCCAGCAGACTGCCGTTACTGAGATACTGAATCGCCGCCGGGAAGCCGGAAATCACCGCGCCGTTGGTCAGCAGAATGTTCAGTCCGGCAATCATCGTCATGGTGCCGAGCGTTGCCAGAATCGGCGAGACACCAATGTACGCAATCAGCGCGCCGTTTAGCACACCAATCACCACCGCCACAGCGAGACCGGCAAGCATCGCCAGCACGAAATATTGTGGCTGATCCGGATGCGCTACCAGAATCGCCGCCATTGCCAGCGAACAGGCGTTAGCTCCGGCAATCACTGAAAGGTTGATGCCGCCAGTGAGCATGGTGATGCCCATCCCCAGCGCCAGCATGCCCAGAATCGGCAACTGCGAGGAGATCGACTGGAAATTGCCGATGCTGTAAAAACTGCCGCCCAGCGTGAAAGAGAACAACACGGCCACGGCAACGATGATCAGCAACTGCAAACGGATGATGCGGTCGCCGGGGAAGAATCGGTTTAAAGTTGTCATGTCACATCCCCTTTGCCAGTTTGCGTTTTTCATTCCACGCGGTGCTGCTGATGCTGACCAGAATGATCACGCCGCTGAAAACCTGATGCCAGTAAGACGAAATACTCAGCAGAGTCAGGCCGTTTTGCAGGAAGGCCAGCAGCATCACACCGAGAATGGTGCCGGTAAGCGAGCCGCGACCGCCGGTCATGCTGGTGCCGCCTAACACCACCGCTGCCAGCACCGTCAGCTCATAACCGAGCAGGGAATTCGGTGCGACAGACTGAGTGATTTGCGCCTGAACCACGGCAGCGATACCCGCCAGTAATCCCATAAATCCGTAGACGTAAAAATGCAGCCGCAGGATGTTCAGACCAAGGCGCGACGCGGCGTCACGGTTGCTGCCCATGGCGTAAATCTGACGCCCCACGCGGGTGCGGTTCATCAGTACGCCGGTGGCGATGATGACGCCCAGCAGGCTGAGTAACGGCAATGTCAGGCCATAGTCATAACCGTCAGCAGCGGTAAAGGAGAACCAGTTAATGCCGTTCATAAACCAGTCAGGAAAACCGTACAGCCAGGTGCCGTTGGTCAGGTACACCAGCAACCCGTAGAACAGGTTCAGCGTGGCAATCGTAATAATGATGGCCGGAACGCGCAGCCAGTACACCAGAAAACCGTTGACCAGGCCGAGCAGCAAACCGGTACCCATCGACATGGCAAACGCCAGCGGGAAACTGCCGCCGTGGTGGATGATGTAGCTCGCCATCACGTACTGACCGATGGAGGTCACCGCCGGGAAAGAGATGTCGATGCCACCGGCGATCAGCACCACAAACAGGCCGCAGGCCAGAATGCCGAGAATGGCATAACTGGTGGCGACGTCGGTCAGGTTGCCGAGCGTCATAAATTCCTGGGTGCTGAGGCTCAGGCCAATCACCAAAAGCAGCACCAGTAATCCCAGCCAGAATTCGTGCTGAGAAAACAGTTTCGAGAGAGATTTGTTATCCATTGATCGCCTCCGCAATCTGCGCTTCGCTGCTCTGGTGCGGCGCGAATTCCGCCACCAGTTCGCCTTTACGCATCACCAGCACGCGGTGACTGTTGTAATAAGCTTCCGGAATTTCATCGCAAATCATCAGCACCGCCATGCCGGACTCCGCCAGATCGCGGGCGATGCGGTAAATCCCTTCTTTGTTGGCAATATCCACACCGACGGTTGGAGAATCGAGGATCAGGATATGTGGCTGCGTCGCGACCCATTTGGCGATGGCGATACGTTGCGCATTACCGCCGGAAAGCGTCTTCACGGGTAAGCCGCTGTCGGAAACTTTAATGTTCAGGTCACGGATCAGGTCTTTCACCACGGACGCCGCTTTGCGGTGATCCATCAATCCGGTGCCGGTGTGCAGCTTGTCGAAAATCGACACCAGCGTGTTGTCGTAAATGGATTGCTCCATGATCAGCCCCTGTGTCAGACGGTCTTCTGACACATAAGCGATACCGTGACGGATGGCGTCGCGGTTGCTGTGAAATTTAACCGCATTGCCGTTAACGCGGATTTCACCGCTGTCCGGCTGGCTCATGCCAAACAGGCTCAGACATAGCTCGGTGCGCCCCGAACCGAGCAGGCCGATAATTGACATAATTTCGCCCTGGCGCAATGACAGCGAAATATCCTGATACTGGCCTTTGCGGCTCAGATGGCTGACTTCCAGCAACGGCGTCACGTCGGCGGGCGCGCGGTGAGGCAGATGACTGTAGGTAAAACGTTGTCCGGTCATCAGGAATGCCAGCTCATTGCTGTCGAGTTCACTGGCCGGATAGGTGCCGACAAGTTTGCCGTCGCGCATCACGCTGATACGGTCGGCAACTTCCATCACCTCATCAAGACGGTGGCTGACAAAAACCACGCAGATGCCCGCAGCTTTCAGCTCATTCACCACCCGCAGCAGGCCGTTTACTTCGGTGCGGGTCAGCGATGCGGTCGGTTCATCCATGATAACCAGGCTGGCGTCAGCGGCGATTGCGCGGCATATTGCCACTAACTGACGGTCGGCGATCGAGAGTTTTTCGACTTTACGGTCCGGATCGAGAGAAACTCCGACCCGTTGCATCGCTGCGACCGCTTTTTTGCGCATTGCCTCGCGATGTACCCAAAAATCACCGCCTGGTAAATAACGGTGAATGGCAATATTTTCGGCCACCGATAAATTCGGGAATAAAGACAAGTCCTGATAAATAACCTGAATACCGTAATAAGAAGAAAGCTGCGGTGTCAGGGTATGAAAGAGTTTTCCGTCGAGCGTAATCGCCGCGCCTTTTTCCGGCTGATACACACCGGAAATCACTTTAATGATGGTGCTTTTTCCGCAACCATTCTGACCGGCAAGACAATGCACTTCGCCTTTATTCAGCGTCAGGCTGACATTATCCAGCGCTAATACGCCGGGGAATTTTTTACTGATTTTTTCGAGGCTGATAAAGGCCTCAGCAGGGGCAGGGGACGTGCTGAGAGTATTCATCGCAATCCTTACAACATACCCTTCCTACTTCGTGCTGTGGATGCGTTGGCTGCACTCGCTCACCCGAATCACTTACTTATGTAAGCTCATCGGGATTTACTCATTTGCCGCCTTCCCACAACCCGAATTATTTAGGGTATAAGTTTCAATGTCTGATTAGAAATTCAGATACGGCACAGCAAACATCGCCGTATCTGTTTCTATTTGCCTGGTGTGGCGCTGGAGATAAATGTATCTCCGGTAATTATCTGGTAAATAAAAGAATTAAAAAGCTAAATCAGAAGCCGAGTGATTTCGCATTCTCTGGTGTCACTTCCAGAATTTTATTAAAACGAATCACGTGTTTATCCATATCCACATCGGCTTTGCCTAAACCTTCGATGCTCAGGTCTTTGGTCACTTCTTTACCCTGCAACAGCTGGTCGGCGACGGTGACTAAGGCGTAACCGGCATCTTTCGGATCCCACAGCAGCACTTTCTTCACATCACCGCGCATCAGGTATGGCGCAGCCTGAGCAGGCATAGCGATACCGACAACGGCAATTTTGTTTTTCGCACGTTTCTGCTGAACGGCCTGACCGGCACCAATCGGGCCGAGGGAACCGAAACCGATAATCCCTTTCAGATCAGGATAGGTTTTCATTAAATCGAGCGTGGTGGAGTAAGACTTATCGATGTTTTCTGCTACCGGCAGACGTGAAGTCACTTCATGCATATCCGGGTATTTTTCTTTCTGATATTTAATCGCCGCATCTGCCCAGGCGTTATGCAATGGCACGGTCAGGGAACCGACATAAATGGCATAACCGCCTTTGCCGCCCATATCTTTCGCCAGCTCGTCCATATTGGCTTGGGCATATTTCTGGCTGTCGATGGTTTCGATATCCCACTGACCAATCTGCTGATCGGGAGATTCATGTGTTAACACCACGATGCCCTGATCACGGGCTTTTTTCAGCACCGGCTCCAGCACTTTGGCGTCGTTCGGTACCACGATAATGGCGTCGACTTTTTTGGCAATCAGATCTTCAATCACTTTGACCTGCTGGGCAGGATCCGGCGTGGATGCGCCTACCTGATAGGCGTTGACATCCAGTTTCTGCGCGGCTTCTTTTACGCCGACTTCCATGCGGGTGAACCAGGGAATGCCGGTGACTTTGGCGACGACAGCGATGTCGTAAGGTTTGGCGGCGAATGACGGTGTTGTGAATAACATGCATGCTGAAACCACACATGCACTGACTAATGCGAGGTTAAATTTCATGTCGGTACCTTTCTTATGATGTTCTGTTCTTGTGTAGGGGAACGGGCAGTGGTTATTTATTCCACATTCAGAGATTAACTTAAGGGGAAAGCGCTTTTCGCGTGGTCGTGAACGGAATGTGATCAAAGTCCTTAATTGTTAATTTGTATGTATTTAAATGTAAAAATTAGGTTAATAAAATCCAGCTATTCGACCGGAGTTCGGTCGAGTGGCAGACGTTACCGATAACAATGAAACAAATTTGGATCAAATAATTAACATATAAGACACATTGTAAAATCTATACGCGGATTTTTCAGAAAGAAAGGCGGGGGCACTGTTTTTTATTTGCGCAGAGTGTGAACAGCGTCACGGGGAACAGATGCGCCAGAACGGTGCGACATTGCACCTTCATCGGGCGCTGCACCTGAAACAGCCAGGAGCGATACGCGCCGGATCACAATCCTGCATAAAACATTGTGGCTGAAATGAAATTATTTCCCTGCATAGTCATTCTTCATCACCCGTTGCTGCAAAAGGGGATTTTTTCTTTTATTCATTTATTATGCAATTAAAGTGAATAACGGACGGTATTAAGTGGTTGTTTTTTCACGATGTCACTTTTTCTATTCACTTTTTCCCTTTGCTGGCATGAAGACTGCACTCTATGATGTGACTGAGTGAGATTATTTATTAACTTTTAAATAACAAACTAATAACCAAGTTTCCTGCCGGTATGGGGGGCGGGCTCCTGCACCCTGAATTCAGCCAGTCACTGGCCTTACATTAAGAGGTTTATATGGAACACCAACAGCAGCCACAAAACGTCAGCCGCCAGAACTTTGATGACTGGATGGTGCCGGTATATGCCCCTGCGGCGTTTATTCCCGTGCGTGGTGAAGGATCCTGGCTGTGGGATCAGGCGGGCAAAGATTATGTCGATTTTGCGGGCGGCATTGCCGTGAATGCGCTGGGTCATGCGCACCCGGAAATCCTCAAAACGCTGCACGAACAGGCGGATAAAGTCTGGCATCTGGGTAACGGTTACACCAACGAACCGGTGCTGCGTCTGGCCAGGCAACTGATCGACGCCACCTTTGCTGACAAAGTCTTTTTCTGTAACTCCGGCGCGGAAGCTAACGAGGCGGCGCTCAAACTGGCCAGGCTGTACGGCAATAAAGCTGGTGGTGAAAAGAATGAAATCATCGCTTTCAAAAATGCCTTCCATGGCCGCACGCTGTTTACCGTGACGACCGGCGGTCAGCCGAAATATTCCGAAGATTTTGCGCCATTACCGCAGGCGATTACCCATCTGCCGTTTAACGATCTGGCCGCTGTCGCCAGCCATATTTCTTCCCGCACTTGCGCAGTGATCGTTGAGCCCATTCAGGGCGAGGGCGGGGTGGTGCCGGCTGACGCTGAATTCCTGCAAGGTCTGCGTGAGCTGTGTGACAGGCATCAGGCAGTGCTGATTTTCGATGAAGTGCAGACCGGCGTCGGGCGTACCGGCGAGTTGTATGCCTATCAGCATTACGGCGTGGTGCCGGACATTCTGACCAGTGCCAAGGCGCTGGGCGGTGGTTTCCCGATTGGCGCGATGCTGACCACCGACCGTTATGCCGCGCTATTCCAGCCGGGCACCCACGGCACTACTTATGGCGGTAATCCGCTGGCGACGGCGGTGGCGGGTAAGGTGTTTGAGCTGATTAACACGCCGGAAGTGTTAGCCGGAGTCACTAAACGACATGACTGGTTTATCGCCGGGCTTAAACGCATTAACGACCGATATCAGGTGTTCAGCGAAGTGCGCGGCCAGGGTTTGCTGATCGGCGCAGTGATGAGCGAGCGTTATAAAGATCAGGCCAAACAGCTGAATACGCTGGCGGCGGAAGAAGGGCTGATTGCGCTGATTGCCGGACCTAACGTGCTGCGCTTTGCGCCATCGCTGATTATTCCGGGTGCGGATATTGAAGAAGGGCTGAACCGCCTTGAGCGAGCTGTCGCGCGCCTGTGCGTGTGATTAATTGGGTAAAATGAGGTAGAGCATCATGATGTTGATTAGACCTGTGCGGCCCGGCGATCTCGCCGATATTCTGCAGTTATCAGGCAAAACCGGCATCGGTTTAACGTCTTTGCCCAAGGATGAAGCGCATTTACGCGGGCGCATTGAGCGCTCAGTGGCGACCTGGGAAGGTCGTCTGGATAAAGGCGAACAGGGCTATCTGTTCGTCCTCGAAGACACCGAAAAGCAAAAAGTAGTCGGCGTGAGTGCCATTGAAGTGGCGGTCGGATTGAGTGAGCCGTGGTACAACTTTCGCCTCGGTACACTGGTCCATGCCTCCAAAAGCCTGAACATTTACAAACCGGTGCCGACGTTGTTTCTCAGCAACGATCACACCGGTTATACCGAGCTTTGCACGCTGTTTCTTGATGCGGATTACCGCAACGGTAAAAACGGTCAGCTGCTGGCAAAAGTGCGTTTCCTGTTTCTCGCGGCGTTCCGAGAATACTTCTCGCGCAAGGTGATCGCTGAAATGCGCGGTGTATCCGACGACAACGGGCATTCTCCGTTCTGGGACAGCGTCGGGCGGCACTTCTTTGGTATGGAATTCGCCGAAGCCGATCGTCTGACCGGCATGGGGCAGAAATCCTTTATCGCCGAACTGATGCCGAAACATCCTTTATATACCGAACTGCTCAGTCATGAAGCCCGTGAAGTGATCGGCGAAGTGCATCCGCAAACTGCACCGGCGCGTGCCGTGCTTGAAGGCGAAGGGCTGCGCTACGAAGGTTATGTGGATATTTTCGATGCCGGTCCGACGCTCGAGGGCGAAATCGATCAGTTACGCGCGGTGAAAGAAAGCCGCCTGCTGCCGGTACGGCTGGCGGAAGAACGCAGCGGTGACGATGAGCCGCTGTATCTGGTCGCTAATGAGCAGTATCAGAACTTCCGTGCCCTGCTGGTTCCGGGAGGTGACACCCCGGAAAAAAACCTGTCACTTAACGCCGCCGAAGCCGAAATACTCGGCCTGCGCGAAGGCGATTCGTTGCGTGCCGTGGCACTTTTTCCCGGTAACTCCGTTACTCCCGCAACCCAAAATCTCAAAAAGGAAAGTCTCGCATGATGCAACCTGCACTTTTTATTCAGGGCCAGTGGCGCAGCGGACAAGGCGCGCAGCTCAACAAAACCAATCCGGCGGATAACACGTTGTTATGGTCGGCGCTGAGCGCCAATGCAGAAGATGTCGACGCCGCCTGTGCGGCAGCGCGCACGGCATTCCCGGCATGGGCGCGTAAAACCCTGGCCGAACGCGCGGAAGTGATTCAACGTTTCGCGGATTTACTGACTGAACACAAAACCCGGCTGGCAGAGATCATCAGCCAGGAAACCAGCAAACCACGCTGGGAAACGCTGACCGAAATTCAGGCAATGATTGGCAAAGTGGCGATTTCACTGGAAGCTAATCAGCACCGTACTGGCGAAAAACACACCGCTATGTCCGACGGCGAAGCGGTTCTGCGCCACCGGCCCCACGGCGTGCTGGCCGTTTTCGGCCCGTATAACTTCCCCGGCCATCTGCCGAACGGACATATTGTTCCTGCCTTGCTGGCGGGCAATACGCTGGTCTTCAAACCGAGTGAACTGACGCCGAAAACCGCCGAAGAAACCGTGAAGTTGTGGCAACAGGCAGGGTTGCCGGAAGGTGTGCTGAATCTGGTGCAGGGCGGTCGTTCCACCGGCGAAGCGCTGGCGGCCTGCGGCAATATCGACGGGTTGTTGTTTACCGGCAGCGCGGGGACCGGTTACCAGTTGCATCGACAACTGGCCGGGCAGCCTGAAAAAATTCTGGCGCTTGAAATGGGCGGTAACAATGCGCTGATTGTCGAGCCGGCAGAAGACATTGATGCGGCGGTTAACCTGACCATTCAGTCGGCCTTTATTTCTGCCGGACAGCGTTGTACCTGTGCGCGCCGCCTGCTGGTGAAAGAGGGCGCGGCGGGTGATGCGTTTATCGCCCGTTTGCTGGATGTGACCATGCAGTTGCGTGTGGGCGGCTGGAATGACGATCCGCAGCCATTTATGGGGGGCGTTATTTCTGACGCTGCGGCTCGCAATATGCTGAAAGCGCAGGACGAACTGCTGGCGCTGGGCGGAAAGCCCTTGCTGTTGCTGACTCGTCCGGATCCGCTCAATACCGTGCTGACGCCGGGGATCATCGATCTGACCGGCGTGGCGGGCATCCCTGATGAAGAATATTTTGGTCCGTTGCTGGGCATTTATCGCTACAGCGATTTCGATCATGCCATCGCCCTCGCCAATCAGACACGCTTCGGCCTGGCAACCGGACTGATCTCTGCTGAGCGCTCTCAGTTTGAGCAGCTATTATTGGAAGCAAGGGCAGGCATTGTTAACTGGAACAAACCGCTGACCGGCGCATCAAGCAACGCGCCTTTCGGTGGTATCGGCGCTTCAGGCAACCACCGTCCGAGTGCTTATTATGCGGCGGATTATTGTGCCTGGCCGATGGCCTCGCTGGAAACAGACAAGCTGGAACTCCCTGCGACGTTGTCGCCTGGTATTGATTTCCGTACAACCTGAGGAGACAGGAATGTCTGGATGTGAAGCAAATTTCGACGGATTAGTCGGGCCAACGCACCATTATGCGGGGCTGTCGTTTGGCAACGAAGCCTCGACCAAAAATCAGAATGCAGTCGCCAATCCGCGTCTGGCGGCGAAACAGGGCCTGCTGAAAATGAAAGCGCTGGCTGACCTGGGTTTTGCGCAAGGGATTTTGCCACCGCATGAGCGTCCGCATCTGAGCACATTGCGTAAAATGGGTTTTGGTGGCAGCGACCGTGAGGTGCTGACCAAAGCTCAGGCGTATTCGCCACGTTTGCTGTCATCGCTGAGTTCGGCGTCTGCCATGTGGGTCGCGAATGCAGCAACCGTTTCGCCTTCAGCGGACAGCGCCGACGGGCGCGTGCATTTCACCGTCGCGAACCTGAACAATAAATTCCATCGTGCAATCGAGGCTGAAACCACATCTGCGATTTTGCGTGCCACATTCCACGCGGATAAATATTTTGCCCATCACGACGCATTGCCTCAGGTGGCGGCGCTGGGAGACGAGGGCGCCGCCAATCACAACCGTTTATGCGGCGCATACGATAAACCCGGCGTGCAGGTGTTTGTTTATGGCCGTGACGGGCTGGTGAACGACGGGAATGAACCGCTACGTTATCCGGCACGTCAGACCCGTTTGGCCAGTGACGCCGTGGCGCGTTTACATCAGCTTGATGAAAAGCGAACGGTGTTTATCCAGCAAAATCCGCACGCCATCGACAGCGGCGTTTTTCATAACGACGTGATTTCTGTCAGCAACGGCAACGTGCTTTTCCATCATGAACAGGCGTTTGTGAATTCAGATAAAGCACTGGCCGAAATCCGCAAAAAAATGGCGGCGCTTGAGCTGGATTTTCAGCCGATTGAAGTGCCGCAGTCGAAAGTGTCGCTCGATGATGCGGTGGCGACCTATCTGTTTAACAGCCAGTTACTGAGCAAAACGGACGGGAAAATGATGCTGGTGGTGCCGGAAGAGTCTCGCCAGCACGCGGGTGTGTGGGCCTATTTGTCGGCGCTGAAAGACAGCGGCGGGCCCGTCGACCAGATTGAAGTGTTTGATCTGCGGGAAAGTATGCGTAACGGCGGTGGTCCGGCGTGTCTGCGCCTGCGGGTGGCGCTCAACCGCAACGAACTGAACGCCGTGAACGTGGCCTCGCTGATGAGCGACAGTCAGTTTACCCGGCTCAATACCTGGGTGGATACGCATTACCGTGACCGGATGCAGGCGAAAGATCTGGCCGATCCGCAGCTTCTGACCGAAGTGCGTACTGCGCTTGACGAACTGACCAATATTCTGGGGCTGGGTGCGATTTATCCGTTCCAGCGCTGAACCTCAAAGGAGTGAGATATGTTTGATTTACTGGCGACGACGCTTTCCGGCGATGCTCTGACAGAGCCTGCCGGACAAACCGAAACGCTGGACTGGCAGTGGCGCGGTGAGGGCATTCTCGAGCTGTCACCGCGTCAGCCCTGCGAAGCGGCTGTGGTCATTTCCGCCGGTATCCACGGCAATGAAACCGCGCCGGTTGAGTTGCTGAATCAGCTGGTCAGTGAGTTGCTTTCAGGCGAACGGCAGCTGTGCGTCAGGTTGCTGGTTTTGCTGGGCAATCCGCCTTCCATGCGCATCAACAAGCGGTTTGTCGATGCGGACATGAACCGCATGTTCGGCGGGCGTCATGCGCGTTATACGCCGAATGATGAAACCCGACGGGCGCAGGAACTCGAACAGGTGATGGCGCTGTTTTACCGCAGTGCTGCTGCGGCGGGAGCCATGCAGCGATACCATTATGATTTGCACACGGCGATCCGCGGATCACAACATGTCCGTTTTGGTTTATTGCCGCTTCAGGCGCGCCCGAAAAGCGAAGCGATGTTGGCGTGGCTGGATGCCGCCGGGCTGGATGCGCTGGTGCATCACCGGTCGCCGGGCGGTACTTTTACGCATTTCAGCAGCGATGTGTTTAAGGCTGACAGTTGCACGCTGGAACTGGGCAAGGCGCTGCCGTTTGGCAGTAACGATCATACGCAATTCACCGGTATCCGCCGCGCACTGGAAACGCTGGTCAGCGGTGAACCGTTGCCCGCCCGTGAAACCGCCGCACCGCTGGTGCATTACCGCGTGGTGCAGGATGTGATCCGCTCACAGGAAGATTTTGAGCTGTATGTCCCGCCCGATGCCCTGAATTTTACGGCGTTCAGCAAAGGTTTTGTTATCGCGCGGGAAAGCGGCAAAACCTACCAGGTCGAAGCAGACGAGGAGGTTGTGTTGTTTCCCAATCCTAATGTCGCATTAGGATTAAGGGCAGGGCTGATGCTGGTGAAGATGTGATTTTTTGCGAGATGTCTTCCTGAATTGTTCATACAGTATTGCAAGCTAGCGACCTTGTGCGTACTTTATGCTCATCGGATTCGGCATGATGTTGAATTCATTGCATGTTTTTGTAACGTGAAAACGTTATAAAAACGGCTCAGGGAGGATCGTATGAACATGATGTATGACGAATACGATTGGTTTTAAAAGAAACTGATCTCAATAAGGCGGGGAATCCCGCCTTTTTCATGGATGAAAATCATGAAATCAGCCACTGAATGCCAAAAGAAGCCGGTTTATCCGCTGAGTACATGATCTTCACCAAAAGAAAAAGGGTCCTGATTTTCATCAGGACCCTTTTTCTTTAATTTGGCGGTGAGAGAGGGGTTCGAACCCTCGATACGATTTCTCGTATACACACTTTCCAGGCGTGCTCCTTCAGCCACTCAGACACCTCACCGTGTTCGTTACAGCGCATACGTTGCAACGGGGCGCTACTATAGGGAGACAGCCGCGAAGGGTCAAGAAAATTTTCGGCGTTTTGTGCCAGCCGCTCAGACTCTATGCAGCATCAGCCTGCTGAATCTCCACTCTGTGAAGCACCTCAATAGTCATTTTCCCTCAGTGCCATTATCGGGAACTGCTGGCAGGCAGGGAAAGGTTTCCTTTTGCCTGTTTTTTATACTCAATCCGCGTCCCTTCCTAACAATAATTTTAAATCAGGATACAGCGGAAATGACTTCAACCTCATCACCTGCCTTTGAAAAACCGTCAGAAATGTCGAAAGTTGTCTTTGGTATGCCCGTCAAACTTTTCTGGGGCTATATCGCCATTGCTATATTTATGACCGGCGATGGCGTCGAACTGGCCTTTTTATCGAAATACATCATTGATATCGGATTTAACGTTTCGCAAAGCGCAATGGTATTCACCGTTTATGCCATCACTGCCGCCATTGCCAGCTGGCTGTCCGGTGGCATCAGCGAGATTTACGGGCCGCGCAAAATCATGGCGCTGGGCGTAGTCTGGTGGGTCGTGTTCCATGTGCTGTTTATCCACTTTGGACTCGCTGCCAAAAACTATCCCCTGATTCTGGTGTTCTATGCGCTGCGCGGTTTCGCTTATCCGCTGTTCTTCTACGCATTCTATGTGCTGGTAGTACAAAGAACACCTTCACACAGGCTGGCGTCGGCGACGGGCTGGATCTGGTCGATGTTCACCATCGGTTACGGCATCATTGCGTCGTTTCTGCCGAGCGTGACCATTCCATTGTGGGGATTCCTCACCACATTGTGGATGTCACTGGCGTGGGTAATCGTCGGGGGCGCAATAGCATTGTTAACGCTGAAAGAGCTGCCCTCGCAAAATAAAACGGCGATGCCGGGCGCGGCGAAACTGCTGGAAATCAGCCGTGGTATTACCCTGATATTTGCCAACAGAGATATTTGTCTGGCGCTGATTATCCGCATTCTCTGTAACCTCGCGTTGTTTGGATTTCCTATCTTTATGCCGCTGCACTACACCTCACAAAACGTCGGTTTTACTCCTGAGCAATGGATGCGTATCTGGGGCATATTTTTCCTGGTTCAGCCGGTGACTAATGTGCTGTGGGGGATTATCGGTGACCGTATTGGCTGGCTGTTCCAGATGCGCTGGGTTGGCTTCTTCGGTTGCACCATCACCACATTACTTTTTTATTTCATGCCTTTATATTTCCCGGCAAATCTTGGTATGGCCATTTTCTTCGGGCTGCTGCTGGCCTTCACGATTACCTCTTTTGTGCCGATGGGCGCGATTTTCCCGATGCTGGCACCTGAGCATAAAGGCGCGGCGATCTCCGTGCAGAATCTCGGCGGTGGTATCGGCAATTTCATTGGTCCGGCTATCGCTACGGTGCTGTTCAGTGCCTCGTTTGATATCAAAACGGTGGTGATCTGCTACTCGGTGCTCTATTTCATCGGCGGTGTTTTGACCTGGTTTATCCGCAATCCACAGCCCGCACGGGTTCCGGCAAAGACAGAAACGGACCTGACCTCTCTCTCACTGAAGGAAGAAAAATGAACATCAACGAATTTTTTGGCATCAAAGGCAAAATTGCCGTCGTGACAGGGGCATCGGCAGGGATCGGACTGGCGATCACTGAACTGATGATCCAGCTCGGCGCAACCGTCGTGATGGTGGATAAGGATCCACAGGTTGTTGCCCAGGCAGAGAAACTGACCGGCGACGGGTTCGGTATCGCGGCTGACTTGTCGGACATTGCCGCCATTCCCGCGCTAATTGAGCAGGTTATCGTCCGTTACGGACGGATTGATATTCTGGTGAACAACGCCGGAATAGGCATTCTTGAAGCGGCTTCTGAGGTGAAAAAAGAGAGCTGGGATGCCACGTTGTTAGTGAATCTGACCGCACCTTATTTTCTTTCGCAGGCTGCGGGAAAGTACATGATTGCTCAGCAATACGGGCGCATTGTGAATATCGCTTCGCAGGCGAGTGTTAATGCGCTGGAGAATCATGCGGCGTATTGCACCAGCAAGGCCGGTCTGGTGATCGCGTCAAAAGTGCTGGCGGCGGAGTGGGGGCAATTTGGCATTACCGTTAATACGATTTCACCGACGGTGGTGGAAACGGAATTAGGCAAACGCTACTGGCAGGGTGAAAGAGCGGTGGCCATGACGGCAAAAATTCCCGCAGGTCGATTTGCGATGCCGGATGAAATTGCCGGCGCGGTAGCCTATCTGGTCAGCGATAAAGCCGGGATGATCACCGGCGAAAATCTTATCGTCGATGGCGGCTATACGATTATCTGAGTTACCTGTGCCGATTGTCTGAAGCAAAAAAAAAGGTCCTGATTTTCATCAGAACCTTTTTTCTTTAATGTGGTGGAGAGAGAGGGGTTCGAACCCTCGATACGATTGCTCATATACACACTTTCCAGGCGTGCTCCTTCAGCCACTCAGACACCTCTCCAGTCGTCGGCTGCACCGCAGTGCTGCTGACCGGCGCTAATGTAGGGAAAAGTGAGCTCAGCGTCAACCCTCTTTTGCAGGATCCGTGCCGATTAGACAAACTTAGAGCAATCTGATGATTTACAGAACAAAAAGCGCGTGAAGGATGAACAACGGTTATCTGGTTGCCGGGCGTGATTAAAATTGCTTATCAGAATGCATAAGTAATTAGAGGTTTTGCATAAAAGCACAATTATCCGGCAAACACTTTTTGTTACGGCGAAATAGCAAGATATGTTGTGGTAATCGCGGGTGGTAGCGGTATAACAATGCACTGTTAAAAAATGCTTCGCATAAGAACTGTACAAGTCACCGATTGAAGCAGAGTTTGTTTATCACACAAGGGCAGGGGTTATTCTTGAGTCAGTCAAATAACGCGACGACGTCGCAACACCGGACGGCAATACCTGCCGGGGCGGGCACATTATTCTTCGTTCAGACATTCGCGACGCTCGGCTTTGCGGTGCTGTATTCCACGCTGGTTTTATACGCCACCAAAAAACTCGGCTTCAGTGAAGATAACGCCAACGCCATCATGGGCGTGTTCGGCGCATTCAACTACGGGCTGCATATGTTCGGCGGCTATCTTGGCGGACGTTATCTCAGCAACCGTAATCTGTTCGTGCTCGGCATGGTGTTGCAGGTGTTTGGCTGCGCGCTGATTGCGATGGAAGGCGTGACGGGGTTGTACTGGGGGCTGGCGATGTTCCTGACCGGCAGCGGGCTGAACGTTACCTGTTTGAACATGATGCTGACACAGCGCTTTGCACCAGATGATGACCGTCGCGAATCGGCCTTCCTGTGGAATTACGCCGGGATGAACCTCGGCTTCTTTATTGGTTTCGCGGTGGCCGGTTATTTCCAGCTGAGTGAAAACTATCGCGCGCTGTTCCTGTTCGCCACGCTGGGTAATGTGGCTGCCATTGTCGTGACGCTTTCCCGCTGGTCAATTCTGGCTGACATCAGTACACCGCTCAAAGAGGTCAGCCGCAGTCAGTGGTTGCGCCGGCTGGCGGTGGGTATTGCCATTCTGATCGTGCTGGTGCCGGTGATCCGCATATTGCTGACCCACGCAGAATTCAGCAGTTACTTCGTGGTAGCACTGGGTATTGTGATTTTCGCGCTGATGACGGTGGTGACGTTCCGCCATCGTAATGCCGGTGAGCGTCGCCGCATGAAAGCCTATCTGCTGCTGGCGCTGGGCTCACTGGTGTTCTGGATGTTGTATCAGCTCGCGCCGATGGGGCTGATGCTGTTCTCCGAAAATAACATCAACCTGAATGTGTACGGTATTCGCGTCGCACCGCAGTGGATCCAGAACATTAATACCGTGGTGATCGTCATCGGCGGGCCGCTGATGGCGCTGTGGTTTAACCGTCTGCGTCAGCGCGGCTGGAACATTGATATTCCGGCGCAGTTCTCGGCCTCTCTTTTCTGCATGGGGTTAGGCATGCTGGTGCTGCCATTGGGTATTCATCTCGCGGGCGGTGACGGGCTGGTGGCGTTTAAATGGATTGCCATCAGCTATGTATTGCAAAGTATCGGTGAACTGCTGATTTCACCTATCGGTTACGCGATGATCGGCAAACTGGCGCCGCCGCGTTACCAGGGCGTGATGATGGGCTGCTGGATGATGGTGACCGGCGTGGCGTCGGTGCTGGCGAGCTACATTTCCGGACTGATGCCGCAAAATGCCGGCAGTACGCCGTTGCTGACCAATCCGGGATACAGTCAGGTGTTTAACGCACTGGGCTGGGGTTCTGTTGCGACAGGTGTTGTGCTGCTCATTCTTATTCCGCTGCTGCGCCGGATGATCCACCGCGAGCCTTCTGTGGCCTGATTTTTGTCATCACAGCACATCATTTAACAAGCCCCGTTCTTCGGGGCTTGTTCTTTTTTGCGTCACAGGGTTGCATCCCGATGATATTCAGGGAAATCTATCCGCTCACAGGAGGCTTTCCCGATGAACATTATTTTCTACCACCCTACATCTGATGCAAAACCCTGGATTGACGGAGTAACGAAAAGATTACCGCAGGCCAACGTGCGCGCGTGGAATGCTAATGATCATGAACCGGCAGATTACGCCCTGGTCTGGCGGCCGCCGTACGCCATGCTCGCGCCGCGCAGTGCGCTGAAAGGCATTTTCGCGCTGGGGGCGGGCGTCGATGCCATCCTCACGCAGGAACAGCGTCAGCCGGGCACATTGCCTGCCGGTGTGCCATTACTGCGCCTGGAAGATACCGGCATGGCATTACAGATGCAGGAATATGCGCTCGCCAGCGTCCTGCGTTATTTCCGGCGGATGGACGAGTATCAGCTGTTCCAGCAACAAAAACAGTGGCGTCCGCTTTCGCCGCATTCCCGCAGTGAATTCACCATCGGTATTCTCGGTGCTGGCGTACTCGGCAGCAGCGTGGCGCAGGCGCTGGTGGATATGCAGTTTACCGTGCGCAGCTGGAGCCGCAGCGCCAAGTCGCAGGAAGGCGTACAGAGTTTCTATGGCGACGATCAGCTGGCGGCTTTTGCCAGTGACTGCAAGGTGCTGATTAATCTGTTGCCAAATACGCCACACACCGCCGGTATTCTCAATCATCAACTGTTCACAAATCTTTCGCATAATGCGTATCTGATTAACCTTGGCCGGGGCGGACATCTGGTGGAAGGCGATTTGCTGCGAGCGCTCGACAGCGGACAAATAGCGGCTGCCGCACTTGACGTTTTCGTCGAAGAGCCGCTGCCGGGTATGCACCCGTTCTGGTCGCATCCGCGCGTGAGTATTACGCCGCACGTCGCTGCTGATACGCTGCCGGAAGAAGCCATGGACAGCATCGTCAGCAATATTCTGGCGATAGAAGCGGGGCGCGAGCCGAAAGGACGCGTCGATCTCGGTCGGGGTTACTGACATTCATCTGCTAACATTATAAATGCTGCGGTTATTTCGCCGCAGCGGAAGACTTCAAGGAGAGCACATGCCGTACCCGGTTGATTTACATATGCATACTGTTGCCAGCACACACGCCTACAGCACGTTACATGATTACATTGATGAGGCAGCGGAAAAGGGCATTAAGCTGTTTGCCATCACCGATCATGGCCCTGATATGGCCGATGCACCGCACTACTGGCACTTTATGAATATGCGGGTCTGGCCGCGTCTGGTGAACGGAATCGGCATTCTGCGCGGCATTGAATCGAATATCAAAAACATTAACGGTGATATCGACTGTACCGGCCCGATGCTTAAAGAAATTGACGTCATTATTGCTGGTTTCCATGAACCGGTGATGCAACCGGTTGATAAAGAAACCCATACTGCGGCGGTCATTGCGGCAATGGCGGGCGGTGAAGTGCATATTATTTCGCATCCCGGTAACCCGAAATACCCGATTGATATTCCTGCTGTGGCGGCCGCTGCCGCAAAATATAACGTCGCGCTGGAGCTGAATAACTCCTCGTTTATTCATTCCCGCGTGGGCAGCGAGCCTAACTGCCGCGCCATTGCGCTGGCAGTCAAAGAAGCCGGTGGCTGGCTGGCGCTGGGATCAGATTCGCACATTGCTTACTCGCTCGGCGGCTTTGAACATTGCGAACGTATCCTGCGTGAAATTGATTTCCCGGAAGAACGTATCCTTAACGTCAGCCCGCGTCGTTTTCTCGATTTTCTTGAAACACGTGGCCGCGCGCCCATTGCTGAATTAAGCGAACTGTGACATTGTCGCGACCAAATTGCGGGTGATTAACCCTTTTCATTGTCTTATCAGGTTACTGTTATGAATGAATTTTCGATTGTCTGCCGCGTGCTGGGCACCTTGTTTTACCGTCAGCCGCAGGATCCGTTACTGGTTCCGCTGTTTGGTCTGATTCAGGACGGCAAGCTGCGCGAACACTGGCCGCTGGAACAGGATGCGCTACTGGTCCGTTTGCAGGAAAGCGCCAATCCCGAAGCACTGGCCGCTGAATTTAACCGTCTTTTTGTCGGCTCAGAATGCGCGGTTTCGCCGTTCCGCAGTGATTATGTTGACGGTGCAAATGAAATGGATGTGCGTACATTCCTGCAACAGCGCGGAATGCCTTTGGGTGAAACGCCTGCCGATCATTTTGGCGGTATGCTACTGGCAGCTTCCTGGCTGGAAGATCAATCGAAGGAAGATGAAGTCAGCGCGCAGATCACCCTGTTTGATGAATTCCTGTTCCCGTGGTGCGGCAAATTCCTTGGTAAAGTTGAGGCCCATGCCACCAGCGGTTTCTACCGCACACTGTCTGAAATCAGTCGTGAAGCCTTGCAGGCGATGCGCGACGAACTGGAAGAGCAATTGCCGCCAGAGCTGGATGATGCTGAAGAAGACGACCAGTAAACCGGACGACAGAACGTAAAAAGCCCGGCGGTGAGCAATCACGCCGGGCTTTTTATTATCGGTTGACTCGGACTAATCAGTAAAAGGTATCACTAACTGCCCCGGTTTCACTTCAATGCCTTTGGCCAGTTTCTTCGCCATCGCTTCGCCTTTGCTGTGATCGCCATTGAGCACATAAGCCGGACGCTGGTTGAAATAGGTGTTCAGTGAGTTGTTTAGATAAGGCATCAGGCCTTTCATCACGTTATCCATTTTTTCCGGCTTGATGGTGTAATCCACCACCTGCATATCACGCAGGAAAATGGCGCCTTTCTCGCGGTCATACGTCGGATGCGCTTTCAGGGTCAGGCGCATATCGGCTTTTTGCGGACCGAACAATGAAGAGATATCAACATGCGCGTCGCCGGTCAGGGTCACGATGCCGGGTTCTGCGCGACCAATCTGGCTGCTGAGATTGGTCAGGATCAGTTTTGCATCTACCAGTCCGGGAACACCCAACTGTTTCTCGAAGTTGTTGTTCTTTTGCAGGTAGTCATTCACCTGCTGCTCGCTGATGGTGTACTGCGTCAGCTGATTACAACCGGCCAGTACACTGGCACATATCAGGACTGCGGCACCCAGAAATCGCTTTGTCATTCTTCCCTCATTACGTAAATGCTATTTTGTCAGCATGACCCGAAAGCGTCATGGCTCCAATCAGACAACGCTGATTAGCCTAAGTGCCGGAGGCGGGGAAGAAAAGGGAAAATTGCCGGAAGCGCACTTCCGGCAGCTTAGTATGACGGGCTTAGCTCGCGAGGCGGGTTAACAGATTGACCTGCGTTTGCTTCGCCATATTGTCGCGATAGTCCTGCACGCGCGAAGGCCAGTCAATGCCTTGTACAATTGTCAGCGAACGCAGCAGCGGCCACAGATTAATATCATCCTCGGAAAGCTCGCCGTTCACCGCATTCGGCTCGACGATCAGTTTGTCGAGTGCGCGCAAATCCTGACTGATCTTCTTCACCAGACCTTCGGAATGTTGCAGATGCTCTGCGAAACTGCCGCTGGCGGCCTGTTTTTTATCGGAGAAGTATTTACGCGCTTCCGGCGTGGAAAATTCTTCCAATGGTGCGGCAGCAAAACGCGGCAGCAGAAGACGTCCGGTATATTCAGAAACCTGACGCAACCACGCGGCAATTGACGCATTCAGCGGACCGGTCAGCAGCGGCTTGCCGTCGCTTTTGTCGATGTAATGCACGATATCCATGCTCTCAGGCATGAAGCCGCCATCGGCTTTTTGCAGGATAGGTACCATCTTTTTGCCCACCATCGAAACCGGCGTCTTTTCGTCGTCATTGAGCAGTACTTTGATTTCAACCGGGATGTTCTTCAGACCGAAAATCATGCGTGCTTTCACGCAGAAAGGGCAATGTTCGTAAACGTAAAGTCTCATAGTTCGTAGCTCCTGTTGTCGCCGGCGGTGACCTGTAGGGTGCATGAAAACTGCCGGATGTAGGTTCGGATTTTATCTAACGCTATGATTCAGTATGGGTATAGATGCGGGTGAGATCAAACCTGCCCGTCATGCTTGTCGCTGTCACTGTGTTGGCTACGCTCGTTTACCCGAATCACTGACCTTTGTCAGCTCATCGGGGTTCACTCGCTTGCCGCCTTGTTACAACGCCAATCATTTTGGGTATTAAAAAAATGAGTAAGAGATCAGCCCCCGCTGAGCATGGCGGGTTCGATACGGCGCAGATTGAATTGCCAGTACAAACCGGTGAGGGTGATAAAGCCGACAACGGCGAGCAGAAACCACGGTAACTGAGGCAGTTGCAGCGCCCGGCCTGTGTCGTACATCCAGCCGCCGCCGGTGTAACCAATCACACCGCCGAGTGCCAGACCGAGACGGCTGAAGCCCATATAACTGCCGCGTGCGCGGGAATCCGCCAGTGATGCGCTGAGGGTTTCACGCGCTGGTTCGGCAATGATGGAACCGATATAGAAGAAGCCAATCAGCAGTAATAACGGATTGATTGAGGTGACCAGTCCGACCGGTAACAGGCTGAGTGTCATGATCAGCAATCCAAACATCAGGCGCTGCTCGAGGCGGAAGCGTTTTTCGCTCCAGCGGGCAATCGGATATAAAAATGCCAGTGACAGCACGGCTTCGATGGCGTACATCCATTTCACCGCCGACGGACTGCCCGCGACATCATTGACCGCGATAGGCAGCATCAGCATCACCTGCACGGTCAGCATGTAATAGCCGGTGAGCGTCAGGACATAAGCCAGAAAACGGCGGTCTCGCAACACGCGCATCATGCCTTCGCGCATCGGGGTACGCATGGTGGAAATACGGTAAGCAGGCAACAGCCAGGCGTTACAGGCTGCGGCAAGACAGAAAATGGCTGCGCCGGCCCAGCAGACGTAATGAAAGTCGTACTGCAACAGCCAGCTGCCGATCAGTGCGCCAATCACAGCACCGGCACTGTCCTGCATCATCATCAGGGAGAAGAAACGGCTCCGCTCGTGGGGACGGGTCAGTTTGATCACCAGCGCGGTACGTGGCGGATCAAACAAGGTGCCGCCGAGGCCGGAGAGAATACAGGAGCCGACCAGGATCCACGGCTGATCGGCCATCGCCATGGTGGCGAAGCCCGCCGCACGCAATAACATGCCAGTGATAATCATCGGTTTTGCGCCGAACCGGTCAGCAATCGCTCCGCCAAAAATGCCTAATCCCTGTTGTGTAAGCTGACGAACGCCAAGCGCCAGACCGACGGCCATCGCTGCCCAGCCAAGCTGATCGACAAATCGGATCGAGATCAACGGAAAAACCACGAAAAAGCCTAAAATAACCAGCGCGTTGTCTAATAACAGAAAATACTTACCCAAGCTCCGAGCTTGTGATACCAGAGACATGCTTCACCATGAGCGATTATTAGTATCCTGTCCGGCAGATACAGAAAGGAGAAAAGACGCTCCCAGTCTGAACCGGAAACAGGCATTTAGATAGGGCGCTATTGATAATATTTTTTTATCGTCAAGCCGCGTTCTGACTGGCAGAATTAGCGATGATCTGTCATTTCCTATAAATTCTATTTATCGACCCATGCGGGATGTGGAGGGAAGGGATGTTTGGCTACAAATCTGCCGTGCCAAAGGTGCGGCTTACCACTGACCGGATGGTTCTGCGCCTGGTTCATGACCGTGATGCGCACCGGCTGGCTGAATACTACGCCGAGAATCGTGCGTTTCTGAAACCCTGGGAGCCGGTCAGGGATGAAAGCCATTGTTATCCCTCCGGATGGCAGGCGCGTCTGGGGCTGATTACCGAGATGCAAAAGCAGGGCAGCGCCTATTACTTTATTTTGCTCGATCCCGATGAAAACCGGGTGATGGGTGTGGCGAATTTCAGCAACGTACTGCGTGGCTCTTTTCATGCCTGTTTCCTGGGATATTCGCTCGGTCAGGAATGGCAGGGAAAAGGCCTGATGCAGGAAGCGTTGCAGACGCTAATCCGCTATATGCAACGCCAGCAAAAGATGCACCGCATCATGGCGAATTACATGCCGCACAATAAACGCAGCGGTCAGTTGCTGGAGCGTCTCGGTTTTGAACGTGAAGGTTATGCGAAGGACTATTTGCTGATCGACGGCAAGTGGCAGGATCACGTGCTGACAGCATTAACCTGGCAAGAATGGACACCCCCGTCCCGATAAGGAGAGCAGTATGAAACACGAACTCAGCGCCCGGGAGGCCCGTGTCGTGGGCTGTTTGCTTGAAAAACAACTCACCACGCCAGAACAATATCCGATGACCCTCAACGGCCTGACCACGGCCTGCAATCAGAAAACCAACCGCGAGCCGGTCATGGAACTGAGCGAGAGTGAGGTGCAGCAGACGCTGGATTTACTGCTGCGCAAGCACATCATCCGCACCCTGAGCGGCTCGCGCACCATGAAGTACGAGCATCGTTTCTGTAATTCCGAATTCGGTAATCTCAAATTTTCCCCGCAGGAAGTGGCGGTGGTCACCACGCTGTTGCTGCGCGGCGCACAAACGCCCGGTGAACTGCGAACCCGCACTAACCGTTTGCATGATTTCTCTGATGTTGCCGAAGTAGAACAAACCCTGACTGAACTGACGAACCGTGAAGACGGCCCGTTCTGTGTGCGTCTGGCCCGCGAACCGGGTAAACGCGAGAGCCGGTTTATGCATCTTTTTAGCGGAGAAGTCAGCAACGTGGCCGCTGCCGCTGAAGAGACATTATTCAGTTCAGCGCCTGAAAATGCAGATCTGACTGCGCGAGTAGAAACGCTGGAAGCAGAAGTCGCTGAGCTGAAACAGCGTCTGGAAAATTTGTTGCAACACCTGGCTGATTAAAAGGAGCGGGTTGTGAGTAAATTACGAATTGGTGTTATCGGGCTTGGCGGAATTGCGCAGAAAGCGTATCTGCCAGTGCTGAGCCACGCTGAAAACTGGACGCTGGCAGGCGGATTTTCTCCGAATCAGCAAAAAGCACAGGCCGTTTGTGACAGTTACCGCATGGCCTGTTTTTCCCGTATAGATGAACTGGCCAGTCAGTGTGATGCGGTTTTCGTTCACAGCAGCACCGCCAGCCATTACGAGGTGGTCGGGCAGTTGCTGGCGCAGGGCGTGCATGTGTATGTCGATAAACCACTGGCGGCAGAACTTGATCAGGCCGAACAGTTGGTAGAACAGGCGCACAAGGCAGGCAAAGCGCTGATGGTCGGTTTTAACCGCCGTTTCGCGCCGTTGTATCGCCAGCTCAAAGAGAACATGCAGGATGCGGCGTCATTACGCATGGATAAACATCGGACCAACAGTGTCGGACCAAACGATCTGCGTTTCACCTTGCTGGACGATTATCTGCACGTGGTTGATACCGCACTGTGGCTGGCGGGTGGAAATGCCACTCTGGAAAGCGGTCTGCTACAGATTAACGAAGCAGACCAGATGCTCTACGGCGAACACCATTTCCTGTGCGGCGAAACGCTGGTGACGACATCCATGCACCGCCGTGCGGGAACTGCCCGTGAGAGTATTCAGGCGGTAACGGAAGGCGCGGTGTATCAGCTGGACAATATGCAAAACTGGCGCGAGGAACAGCAGGATATTCTGACGCAACTGCCGGTGCCGGGCTGGCAAAGTACGCTGGCGCAGCGCGGATTTGTCGGAGCGATTGAACACTTTGTCGATTGTGTGAGCAATCAAACTGCGCCGGAAACCAGCGGTGAGCAGGCGATTTATGCGCAGGCGATGATCGAGAAAATTCTGAATTCTTAACCTGAGTGCTTAACGGAGAAGCCGTGCGGGATGGCGCGGTTAACACTCTATAACAACATAAAACAACTGCCGGTGGCTATTGCATGGCGGATGCGTAGACTAAGCGCATCTTTGAGCCATGCCGGTTCATCTTTCACGCCTGCTGATGCAGCGTGGTTGTTTAACTGACTCATTTATCAGCTAACCGGTAAACAAGAAAAGTGACATGAATCTACTTAAATCTTTGGCAGCCGTCAGTTCCATGACGATGTTTTCACGTGTATTAGGTTTTGCCCGCGATGCCATTGTGGCACGTGTATTTGGCGCCGGAATGGTCACAGACGCCTTTTTTGTGGCGTTTAAACTCCCCAACCTGCTGCGCCGTATTTTTGCCGAAGGGGCATTTTCTCAGGCTTTCGTGCCGATCCTGGCTGAGTACAAAACGCAGCAGGGCGAAGAAGCCACCCGCACCTTTATCGCTTATGTTTCCGGCTTACTGACGCTGGTTCTGGCGATTGTGACCGTTCTGGGCATGATTGCTGCGCCGTGGGTGATTTATATTACGGCGCCGGGCTTTGTTGATTCACCGGATAAATTTGCGCTAACCAGTTCGCTGCTGCGTATTACTTTCCCATATATCCTGCTGATTTCACTGGCATCGCTGGTCGGTGCGATACTCAATACCTGGAACCGTTTCTCGATACCGGCGTTTGCGCCGACGTTCCTGAACGTCAGCATGATCGGTTTTGCGTTGTTTGCCGCTCCGTACTTCCATCCGCCGGTGCTGGCGCTGGCCTGGGCGGTGGTGGCTGGTGGTTTGCTGCAACTCGGTTATCAGCTGCCGCATCTGAAGAAAATCGGCATGCTGGTGTTGCCACGTCTGAATCTGAAAGACGCCGGTGTGTGGCGCGTGATGCGTCAGATGGGACCCGCGATTTTGGGCGTTTCCGTCAGCCAGATTTCCCTGATCATCAACACGATCTTCGCGTCATTCCTTGTGTCCGGTTCCGTTTCATGGATGTATTACGCTGACCGCCTGATGGAGTTTCCTTCCGGCGTGCTGGGCGTGGCGCTGGGCACCATACTGCTGCCGTCACTGGCACGCAGTTTCTCCAGCGGTAATCATGGCGAATACAACCGCCTGATGGACTGGGGCTTGCGTCTGTGCTTCCTGCTGGCGCTGCCAAGCTCTGTCGCACTGGGCATTCTGGCGAAACCATTGACGGTCGCCTTGTTCCAGTACGGTAAATTCAGTGCGTTTGATGCCTCGATGACGCAACGTGCGCTGGTGGCGTATTCCGTCGGCCTGATGGGTCTTATCGTCGTGAAAGTGCTGGCACCGGGCTTCTATTCCCGTCAGGACATCAAAACGCCGGTGAAAATTGCCATCATTACCTTGCTGATGACGCAGGTGATGAACCTGGCCTTTATCGGACCGCTGAAACACGCGGGACTTTCCCTGTCGATTGGTCTGGCAGCTTGCCTGAATGCTTCGCTGCTGTACTGGCAATTGCGCAAGCAGGATATATTTCAGCCTCAACCGGGCTGGAGAACGTTCCTGATCAAACTGTTTGTGGCAGTGATAGCGATGTCCGCGGCACTGCTGGGCATGATGTATGTGATGCCAGCGTGGGACGTGGGCGGTATGGCATATCGTCTGGCGCGTCTGGCAGCGGTGGTCGCGGTGGGCGTGGTGGCGTATTTTGCCGTACTCGGACTGCTGGGCTTCCGCGTGAAAGAATTTGCGAGACGTCTGGATTGATTGGATTAGATTCCGGAAACATAAAAGGGCGCATAAGCGCCCTTTTTTAATATCGAAATACTGCGAATTACATACGTTCTACAGTTTCGATACCCAGTGTATCCAGACCGGTTTTCAGCGTGCGTTGTGTCAGCAATGCCAGTTTCAGACGGCTGTTGCGGCTGGTTTCGTCTTCTGCGTTCAGGATAGGGCAATGCTCGTAGAAGCTGGAGAACAGGCCTGCCACGTCGTACAGGTACGCACACATGGTGTGTGGCGTGCCTTCACGGGCGACGACAGTCAGCACTTCTTCGAACTGCAACAGGCGGGTTGCCAGCGCGGCTTCGCGCTCTTCACTCAGCACAACTGGCTGGGTCAGGCTGTTCACGTCGATTTCTGCACGTTTGAAGATGGAAGCCACGCGGGTATAAGCATATTGCATGTACGGCGCAGTGTTACCTTCGAACGCCAGCATGTTATCCCAGTCGAAGACGTAATCGGTGGTACGGCTTTTTGACAGGTCAGCGTATTTGATTGCGCCGATACCGACAGCATTCACCAGTTTTTCCAGTTCAGCAGCGTCTTTCATTTCTGGATTTTTTTCGGTGATCAGCTTACGTGCGCGATCAATTGCTTCATCCAGCAGATCAGACAGTTTGACTGTGCCGCCGGAACGGGTTTTGAACGGCTTGCCGTCTTTGCCCAGCATCATGCCGAACATATGGTGTTCCAGCGCCACAGAATCCGGCACGTAACCGGCTTTACGCGCAATGGTCCACGCCTGCATCAGATGCTGGTGCTGACGGGAATCGATGTAATACAGAACGCGGTCGGCACCGAGTGTTTCGTAGCGGTATTTCGCGCAGGCGATGTCAGTGGTGGTGTACAGGTAGCCGCCATCTTTTTTACGGATGATAACGCCCATCGGGTCGCCGTCTTTGTTTTTGTATTCATCCAGATAAACGACCACGGCGCCTTCACTGTCGACTGCCAGCCCTTTGGCCTGCAGGTCGGAGACAATGCCAGGCAGCATGCTGTTGTACAGGCTTTCACCCATCACATCATCTTCTGTCAGGGTCACGTTCAGGCGGTTATACGTCAGCTGGTTTTGCTTCATGGTCACGTCAACCAGTTTGCGCCACATTTGCAGGCAGTATTCGTCGCCGCCTTGCAATTTAACCACGTAACCACGTGCGCGCTCGGCGAAGGCTTCGTCTTCGTCGTAGTTTTTCTTGGCTGCGCGGTAGAACTCTTCCAGATCCGCCAGATTCATGTCACCGGCATTTTCGTTCTGCACTTTTTCCAGATAAGCAATCAGCATCCCGAACTGCGTGCCCCAGTCGCCGACGTGGTTAGCGCGGATCACTTTATGGCCGAGGAATTCATTGGTGCGCACGGCGGCGTCACCGATGATGGTGGAACGGATGTGGCCGACGTGCATTTCCTTCGCCACGTTGGGCGCGGAATAGTCGATAACGATGGTTTGCGGTTCAACGGGCGTGATGCCCAGCTTTTCATCGTTCAGAGCGCTGTCAACGTGCGCGCCAACAAACGCAGGATCGAGGAAAATGTTGATGAATCCCGGACCGGCGATTTCGACTTTATTTGCGATACCGTTCAGATCTAACAGCTCAACCACTTTCTCTGCCAGTTGTCGTGGTGGCATACCCAGTTTTTTTGCCACGGACATTACGCCATTTGCCTGATAGTCGCCGAACTGCGCTTTGGCGGACTGACGGACTTGCGCTTCGCTGTCGGCGGAGGCGCCTGCTGCGATCAGCGCCTGGCTGACTTTTTCTGAAAGAAGTGACTGAATATTCACCGAAGTACCTTTATTTAGGAATGGAGTTGTTTGCTGTTCATCCCAATGCGGATGAACCTAAAATGATGCGTGTTTATATCATATTAGCCCTGCGACGTCAGTATCGCCGCACGCCTGACGGCAATGAAAACGCGATTCTGCGGCGCGTCTCTGGCAACCGGATGAAAGGCTGTGTAAATTACCCGACCCTGAAGATAAGCAAACTGAAATGAGATAGGATACCTGCCATGAACCAAGTGCCTGAGTTACAGGATTTAGCCGACGATATGCCGCGGTTTGTCAGCGTATTGACGGCGTTTGCCGCAAAATTGCAGATCAAACTGGGCGAGTTTCATGCGGATCATATTTCAGTGCGCTGTCACCAGAATACGACAGCGGACCGGTGGCGCGCCGGGCTGGAAAAATGCGGGCAACTGCTTAATGAAACGATGATTAACGGCAGGCCGATTTGCTTGTTTACCCTCAATCAGCCGCTGGTTGTCGGGCCGCTGAGTATCGATCTGGTGGAATTGCCATATCCCGGCGATAAGCGCTATCCGCATGAAGGCTGGGAGCACATTGAGATTGTCCTGGAAGGTCGCGAGGACGAATTGTATACGCGGGCGCTGGCACTGATTGCCGACGAAGCGCTGATGACGCCCGGTATAAAACTGAAACAAAGTGCGCCAAAGGGCGAGAATGAGCGATTGCCTAACCCGACGCTGGCGATCACCGACGGGTCAGTGACCATTAAATTCCATCCCCACAGCTTGCGCGATATTGTTGCCAGCGAGAAGGCTGAAGGCTAACGTTCGAGCGACTGCAAGGCGGCCTCCATGCGGTCCATTGCCTTTTCCAGCAATGCCCGCTGGCAACCGAAATTGATGCGCACAAAACCGGGAGCACCAAATGCTGCGCCGCCGGAAAATCCGACGCCAGCTTCTACAAAGAACCGGTACGGATCCTGAACCGGCAATGCACTGGCATCAATCCAGCCGAGATACGTGCCTTCCGGTGGCAGCATGCGTAATCCCGGCATGGCGTTGATTCTGGCTGTCACTAATTCCCGGTTTACGCGCAAATAGTCGAGTTGTGCGCTGAGCCATTCTTCTCCATCACGGTAAGCGGCGGTCGCAGCGACATAGGCCAGAATATTGACGTGCGGAACTATACCCTCGCTGGTGTCGAGAAAGTTTTTCCGTAACTGAGGATTAGGGATGATGGCCATTGAGGCGCCGAGACCGGCCAGATTGAAGGTTTTCGACGGCGACAGCAGGGTAATGGAACGCTGTTCTGCATCAGCATTGAGCGAGGCAAACGGGATATGTTTCAGCCCCGGTTCGAGGATCAGGTCGCAGTGAATTTCATCGCAGCACACCACTAAGTTGTGGCGTCGGGCGAACTCCTGCTGTTCCAGCAACTCTTCGCGGCGATATACCGTTCCGCCCGGATTATACGGGTTGCATAGCATCAGCAACTTTTCGCTGCCATCCATTTGATTTTCGGCAGCGGCGAAATCGGCCACCCAACGCTGATTCTGCTCAATTACATTAACCGATTTAAACTGACGCCCTTCGGATTGCGCTGCCTGCATAAACGGCGGGTAAATCGGCGCGGGCATCAGGCTGGTCTCATGCTGATTCACGTTGGCGCGCACGGCGACGTTTAATCCGCACACCAGTCCGGGCAGCCAGACAATCCATTCGGGCTCAATAGCCCAGCCATAACGTTCTGCCAGACGTTTTACCACTAAATCAATCAGTTCCGGCGGCGTAAAACCATAACCGAACACGCCTTCTGCCACGCGTTGCTGCAACTCTTTGATAACCTGAGGCGGAGAAGTGAAGTCGGTATCGGCGACCCAAAGTGGAATGACATCCTGATTATTGTATTTATTCCACTTAACGCTATCACTGTGACTGCGGTCTACCCATAAATCAAAATTGAGTGTCATAGTTAGCTTTCCTAAGCAAGCAGGTTGGGCGGGGATGCTCATCTCAAAGCCTACGCGACATGGCCGGTTACAGACAAGTGTTGTAGCATAATGCCGTAATCAGGAGAGATCACATGACTAAATTAGAAGTGTGTTGTTACAGCGTAGACTGTGCGTTGACAGCAGAACAAGCCGGAGCCGATCGCGTCGAATTATGTGCGAGTCAGGCTGACGGCGGGATTACGCCGAGTTACGGTACCCTTAAACTGGCGAGGGAAAAAGTGACAATCCCGGTACATCCGATTGTACGCCCGAGGGGGGGTGACTTTTGCTATAGCCAGAGCGAATTTGATGTGCTGAAAAGTGACATCGCCTGCATTCGTGATCTCGGTTTTCCGGGACTGGTCGTCGGTATGCTGGATGCGGAAGGGCATATCGATATGCCGAGAATGTGGGAAGTCATGGCGCTGTGCGGCGATATGGCCGTGACATTCCATCGCGCGTTCGATATGTGTCTCAATCCGAAGATTGCGTTAGAGCAGTTGACTCAGTTAGGGGTGGCGCGCATTCTGACTTCCGGACAGCAACAAAATGCAGAAGTAGGTTTACCGATGCTTCGGGAACTCAACCAGCTGACGCGTGGTCCAATCATTATGGCTGGCGCGGGCGTGCGACTGACCAATCTGCAAAAGTTTGTGGATATCGGGCTGACTGAATTGCACAGCTCGGCTGGGCGTCAGGTGCCTTCTTCTATGCGTTACCGCAAAGCCGGTGTCACGATGAGTTCTGACACCGATTTTGATGAATTCAGTCGTTATTGCGTGGACGGCGATATTGTTGCCGCAATGAAAAGAACATTGCAGTTCGACGATGAAGTATCCCGCTCGGCGTAATAACTCTAAAGTTTAACCGGGTCACACGACCCTTATTGCGTCGCCCTGCGCAAGTACCAGGCCCCGTCACTTTGGCGGGGCTTTTTTTATTCTTCGTTCTTTATAAGTGCGGGATAACTGCGGGAGATTACAGTCGTCATTAACCGGAATGACTTCTCAGCCCCAGGTCAGCAATGCCACGCCAAACATCCCTGCTTTAACGACCAGACACATGACAAAAAGACCTAAAACAATAACGGCGCGGTCCATGAGGAAACGAATTCTTCTGCGCATTGATTTCTCCGCGAAATAATCGCGTACGGATAAATTGGTTGGCCGAATTTATACACGAAAAACTATCAATCAATCCAATGTTATAACGTCAAAACGCGAAGCTTTACAAAGGGCTTTGACAGAAGAGGGGAACCGCTACTTTTCATAGAAGTTTTTAATCCTGATCGCGACGTCAATATTGGCCCAGTGTAATTCGTCCTCTTTATGCAGACTGCTGCTGCCATCTTCCCAGGAAACGAAATAGGACACGGTGCCTGTCTGTGATTCGAAGGTATTCATGATGCGACCTTTGATATCTCCGGATCTGTGTTTAACGATGCTGCCTTTAGGGAATTTCATACTTCCTCCCAATACGTTAACGACGATCTCTGTCAGAACAAACAGATAGCTTCAATAAAGGTTAGACCTTTTTACGGCGCGATGTACAGAGCCATGTGGCTGAAAGTGAGGGTAAAGTGTGAGCAATAAATTCCGCCAGACCGGAGGATGTCTGGCGGAGGAAGAGGGAGTTAAGGCTTGCGGGCGATAAGCAGGGCGCGACGCGGTGCCGGATAACCTTCGATGGTTTTGGTCGGGTCATTCGGATCGAGGAATTCAGCCAGTGACTCACTGGTCATCCAGTCGGTACGGCGTTGTTCTTCCAGCGTGGTGACGCTGACATCCGCAATGCGTACATCAACAAAGCCGCATTTGATCAGCCAGTTTTTCAGTGCTGCTGCAGAAGGGATGAAATAGATATTCCCCATCTGCGCGTAACGGTCGCCCGGTACCAGCACCTGCTCGCTGTCGCCTTCAATCACTAAGGTTTCCAGCACCAGTTCGCCTCCGCTGACCAGCTGATTTTTCAGCTGCAGAAGGTGATCCAGCGGCGAACGACGGTGATACAAAACGCCCATCGAGAACACCGTATCGAAAGCGTTCAGCTCAGGTAATTGTTCGATACCCAGCGGCAAAAGGTGCGCGCGTTGATCGCCGCCCAGTAATTTACGCACGGCCTCGAACTGGCACAGGAACAGCTGCATCGGGTCGATACCCACGGCCAGATGCGCGCCTGCGCCAATCATGCGCCACATGTGGTATCCGCTGCCGCAGCCGACATCAAGAATAGTGCGGCCTGCCAGCGAAGAGATATGCGGCAGTACGCGATCCCATTTCCAGTCAGAACGCCATTCGGTATTGATTTCAACGTCGTACAGCGAAAATGGCCCTTTACGCCATGGCATCATATTGCGCAGCAGATTTTCAATCCCTTCGCGCTGACCGGCTGGCAAAGGCACTTCCATATTTGCGCTGACGCTATGCAGCAAATCCAGACGTTCTGGCTGCAACAATGGCAAACGATCGACGGAGTTAAACCACAGTTTGAACTTGCCGTGCAGCGATTCTTTCTGCCATGCAGTCAGTTGCGATGGCAGGGTATTAAGCCACGGGCTCAGCGGCCCTTTGGCGATAACGCGATAAAAATCACCGAAATCAATCATTCTGCTTCTCCGGCTTTCAGCGCAATCAGTGAGCCGAAGTTAAAGCACTGGAACCAGACTTCTGTGTGCTGGAACCCGGCCTGGTGCAGGCGGGCTTTGTGAGTTTCAACCGAATCGGTCAGCATTACATTTTCGAGCATGCTGCGTTTCTGGCTGATTTCCAGCTCGCTGTAGCCGTTCGCACGTTTGAAATCGTGATGCATATTGAACAGCAGTTCGCCGACGTCTTTATCTTCAAAGCTGAATTTTTCAGACAGTACCAGCGCAGCACCCGGACGCATGCCCTGATACACCTGATTCAGCAAGCGCTGACGGTCAGCCGGTTCAAGGAATTGCAGCGTAAAGTTAAGCACCACCATCGAGGCATTTTTCAGCTCGATATCCAGAATGTCGGATTCAATCACGTTAACCGGCGTATCGGCACGGAAAGCATCAATGTGGCGGCGGCAGCGTTCTACCATGGCGGAGGAGTTATCGACAGCAATGATTTCGCAGCCCGGAACCTTGATGTTGCGACGCATCGACAGCGTGGCAGCACCCAGCGAGCAGCCCAGATCGTAAACATTCGAGTCGGGCTGAACGAAGCGCTCGGCGAGCATACCAATCATCGAAATAATGTTGGAATAGCCCGGAACTGAGCGTTGGATCATGTCAGGGAAAACTTCAGCAACGCGTTCATCGAACGTCCAGTCGCCCAGCTTATCTATTGGTGCAGAAAACAGCGTATCGTGGTTTGCCATAGCGGTGAGTCAGGCCAAAAAGAGTGTGGGTAAAAAGTTGAGGGCAGATTTTAGCAGATACTGGCGCAGGCAGATACCTGCGCGCTCGGGAGTTGTTTCAAAACTGCATCAAAACAGCCCGGGGAAAGCGGGGCGATCAGTCGAAGTTCAGAAATTGTGACCATGGCAGATAGATAATATTCACCACGACCATCAGAACCAGCGAGATATACGTCGCGGCCATGCCGTTGCGGCGCCAGGCAAATTCGCGGTTCTTCAGCCCGTAATAATGGAATAACCGGCCCAGAATCAACAACAAACCGCAGGCATGGACTGTCCAGATGGGTGAACCGTTCATTTCCATAAACAGCAGCAGTAAACAGCCAATCGGCAGATATTCTACGGCGTTACCGTGGACACGGATGGCGGTTTGTAATTCGTAGGAACCGCCGTCGCCGGTGGCAATGCGGTATTGCATCCGCAGGCGGACAACATCGAAAGAGAGTTTGATCAAAAGTATGGCAGCAAGCACGACATATAACGCGCTAATCATGATGACTTCCTTGGTTAATCCCTGTTTTCTGGCGGAACTAATGCCTTCCGCTTCGCCGCTATGATAACGGGCTGCCGTAAGACTGTCGTCAGAAAATCCTGAATATTCTCAGAACAAGGTGTCCTGTTCTGGCCAGTCAGGTGCGGGCTGAACAGAGGGCATCTGCCGGTGCAAATCCTGCCACAGGCTGCGCGCCTGCTGCGGAGCATCTGTGCAGTCAGGCGTATGAATAAACAGATACGGTGATAATCCCTGAGATTGCCAGTCGTCGAGTTTTTTAATCCACTGTCCGAACAGCGGACGGTTAGCGTCCAGACTGTCGCCGCCGATAAAACGCACAATGGGCCGGGATGATGTCGCCAGCGCGTGCAGCGGCAGAATCGGTTTTTTGCGTTTAGCTTCGAGCACTGCTTCAGTTGTGGATTTCGAACTGTGAACCGGACGGCTGTCGAGAATGGCGCGGTTAATTCCACGCTGATGTAAGCCCTGATTCAGCGCACGTTCTTCCCCGCCTTTGTTGAAAAAATCTTGATGGCGCACTTCAACGCCGTAATCGAAACCCGCGGGAAGGGCATCCAGAAATTGCCACAGTCGGTCAAGGTGAACGGGGGCAAACGTGGCAGGAAGTTGCAGCCAGAGCTGACCAATGCGTTCACCGAGCGGTTCGAGCGTGCGGTAAAACAAATCGACGTTTTCCTGACAATTCGTCAGTGCCGCTTTATGGCTGATGTCCGATGGGAATTTGAAACAAAAACGGAAAGATTCCGGCGTCATGTCGCGCCAGCGCATCACCACTTCCTGTTTGGGCAGGGCGTAAAAGGTGGTATTGCCTTCGACGCAATTGAAATACCGCGCGTAATCGGCCAGATCACGCAAACCGATTTTTGCCCAGGCGTTGTGGTGCCATTGCGGTAAACCAATATACATAATCATGCTCCCTGTTTTCTGAGCCGGAATTCCCAAATAAAACGCCGCCTCAGCGGGCGGCGTTCAGGCAAGAAATTCAGGGTAACGTTACTCCGGCAGAGCGGCAAGCACTTCGGCAGTTGAACGTACGCGACTGATACGCGGGAAGATAAATTGCACGCTGGACTGATGATGGTCATTGTTGTGCGCGCTGCAGGCGTCTTCAGCAATGACCAGTTCATAGCCGTGTTCCCAGGCGTTACGCGCAGTGGATTCCACGCCGATGTTAGTGGAGATACCGGCCAGCACGATGCTTTTGATGCCACGACGACGCAGTTGCAGATCCAGATCGGTGCCATAGAACGCGCCCCACTGGCGCTTAATCACCAGCAGATCATTGTCGGTGACGCCCAGTTGTTCCGGGAATTCCCACCAGCTTGCGGGTAAACCGCCTTCCGGTGCAGCCGCAGGGATATCAACCGGTTGTTTCAGCGCTTCGTCAAAAGAATTTGACCAGCCCACGCGAACCATGACGACCGGCGCGCCCAGTTTACGAAAACGATTTGCCAGTTCAGTAGCATTATCAAGCACCTGCTGTGCGGTGTGCGGGCCACCAGCGAACGGTAAAATCCCTTTCTGTAAGTCGATCAATACCAGTGCGGTAGTTTTTGGGTCAAGTTTCATGTGTAGCTCCCGGTTTTCAATAGGGGTAATGAGAGAAAGGAATTATTTACTGCGTGTACAAAGGGGATGGCGCGAGTCTATTCTAACGGGCAGACTGAAATGAGATAATTTTGTTAAATTATGTGTAGCTTGCAACACGAATGAATTTCCGCGTCAGCGTTGACGTGTTCGTACTTATCCTTCGCCGGAAATTCCTTTATAATAGCCGCCTTTTTTCGACCTGAATAAAACCCATTCCGAGCGCTGCTGAGTTTTGCGGCGAGCGACCAGAGTCAATAACCGTTTCTGTGCCTGTGCGCCATGAGGCCGGGTAGTGGGATCAAAAGGATACCGTTATGCGTACTGTATATTGTGGAAAACTGAATGCGTCCAATGTGGGCCAGGAAGTAACATTGTGTGGCTGGGTTAACCGTCGCCGCGATTTGGGTGGTTTGATTTTCATCGATATGCGTGACCGCGAAGGCATCGTTCAGGTTTTCTTCGACCCGGATCAGGCTGAAGCCTACAAACTGGCGTCTGAACTGCGTAACGAATTCTGTATTCAGCTGACCGGTACCGTGCGTGCGCGTCCTGAAAGTCAGTTCAACAAAGACATGGCGACCGGCGAAGTGGAAGTGTTCGCCAGCAATCTGAACATCATCAACCGTTCTGAATCGCTGCCGCTGGACTCCAACCACGTCAACACTGAAGAAGCGCGTCTGAAATACCGCTATCTGGATCTGCGTCGTCCTGAAATGGCTAACCGCCTGAAAGCCCGTGCAAAAATTACCAGTTTTGTGCGCCGTTTCATGGACAGCCATGACTTCCTCGACATCGAAACTCCGATGCTCACCAAAGCCACGCCGGAAGGTGCGCGTGACTATCTGGTGCCGAGCCGTGTGCATAAAGGCAAGTTCTACGCCTTACCGCAGTCTCCTCAGCTGTTCAAACAGCTGCTGATGATGTCCGGTTTTGACCGTTACTATCAGATTGTTAAATGCTTCCGTGACGAAGATTTACGTGCTGACCGCCAGCCTGAATTCACCCAGATCGACGTGGAAACCTCCTTCATGAGCGCTGAACAAGTGCGTGAAGTGATGGAAAAACTGGCCCGCGAACTGTGGCAGGAAGTGAAAGGCGTGGATCTGGGCGATTTCCCGATCATGACTTTTGCAGAGGCTATGCGTCGTTTCGGCTCTGATAAACCGGACCTGCGTAACCCGATGGAAATGGTCGATGTGGCCGACCTGATGAAAAACATCGAGTTCAAAGTGTTTGCTGATCCGGCTAACGATCCAAAAGGCCGCGTGGCTGCGCTGCGTGTTCCGGGTGGTGCCTCCCTGAGCCGTAAGCAAATTGACGAATACGCAAAATTCATCGAAATCTACGGCGCGAAAGGTCTGGCATACATCAAAGTGAATGAAGTGGCGAAAGGTCTGGAAGGTATCCAGAGCCCGGTCGCGAAATTCCTTAACGAAGAACTGCTGGCAGCCCTGATCGAACGTACCGGTGCGCAAGATGGCGACATGATCTTCTTCGGCGCAGCCAGCGCGAAGATTGTGACTGATGCGATTGGCGCACTGCGTCTGAAAGTTGGTCGTGACCTGAAAATCACCAAAGAAGACATGTGGGCTCCGCTGTGGGTTATTGACTTCCCGATGTTTGAAGACACCGACGAAGGCGGCCTGAGCGCCATGCACCACCCGTTCACTGCGCCAAAAGACATGACGGCAGAAGAACTGGCGGCGAACCCGGTTTCCGCTATCGCAAACGCCTACGACATGGTGATCAACGGCTACGAAGTGGGCGGCGGTTCTGTGCGTATTCACCGCAGCGAAATGCAGCAAACCGTGTTCAGCATTCTGGGTATTAACGAGCACGAACAGCGCGAGAAATTTGGCTTCCTGCTCGACGCCCTGAAATACGGTACGCCTCCGCATGCGGGTCTGGCATTTGGTCTGGATCGCCTGGTGATGTTGCTGACCGGTACCGACAATATCCGTGACGTGATCGCCTTCCCGAAAACTACCGCGGCTGCGTGTCTGATGACCGAAGCGCCAAGCTTTGCCAACCCGGCTTCACTGCTGGAACTGGGCATCGCAGTGGTGGCGAAAAAAGAAGTGACGCCAGACACAAATACAGAGAATAACTAATGAGCTATAAGCGTCCTGAGTCGATACTGTGCGTCATCTACGCCAGAAACACCGGCAGGGTGCTGATGCTCCAACGAAAGGATGACCCAAATTTCTGGCAGTCGGTGACCGGCAGTCTGGAAGGCGGGGAATCCCCGAATCAAACCACGCAGCGTGAAGTCATGGAAGAGGTCGGTATCGACATGGCAGGTGAAAACCTGACTCTGCAGGATTGCCAGCGCTGCGAGGACTTTGAAATATTTGCGCATTTGCGCCATCGCTATGCTCCCGGCGTGACCCGTAACAAAGAACATTGGTTCTGTCTGGCGTTACCCGACGAGCGTGATGTGGTTCTTACAGAACATCATGCGTACCGGTGGCTCGATAAATCCGCAGCGGCTGCGCTGACGGTGTCTCCGAGCAACCAGCAGGCGATTGAAGAATTTGTAAACTATTCGGTCTGTTAAGACTTTAGACTTTTTGGAGATATTTATGGCAGGTCACAGTAAGTGGGCCAACACCAAGCACCGCAAAGCGGCGCAAGATTCTAAACGCGGCAAAATTTTTACAAAAATCATTCGTGAGCTGGTGACAGCTGCACGTCTGGGCGGCGGCGATGCGGGTTCAAACCCACGTCTGCGTGCGGCAATTGATAAAGCGCTGTCGAACAACATGACGCGCGATACCCTCAACCGTGCTATCGCACGTGGCGTGGGCGGTGACGAAGACACCAACATGGAAACCATCATTTATGAAGGTTACGGTCCGGGTGGCTCAGCCATCATGGTTGAATGTCTGAGTGATAACCGCAACCGTACCGTGGCAGAAGTGCGTCATGCCTTCACCAAAACCGGTGGCAATCTGGGTACCGACGGTTCCGTGGCTTACCTGTTCTCCAAAAAAGGCGTGATTACTTTCGCTCCTGGCCTGGATGAAGACGTGCTGATGGAAGCCGCGCTGGAAGCGGGCGCTGAAGACATCATTTCTTACGATGACGGCGCTATTGATGTCTTCACTGCCTGGGAAAATCTGGGCGAAGTGAAAGATGCGCTGGAAGCTGCCGGTTACAAAGCTGATTCCGCTGAAGTCACCATGATCCCATCGACCAAAGCCGACATGGATGCAGAAACTGCACCTAAACTGTTGCGCCTGATCGACATGCTGGAAGATTGTGACGATGTGCAGGAGGTTTACCACAACGGTGAAATCTCCGACGAGATCGCAGAAACTCTGTAATCTCAGTGCCGCCGGTGGCTACCACCGGCTGGCTATCCTGTTGTGCCTCAGCAGTTTATACTCTCCCCCAACTTTCCAAAAAAAACGACAACACAAGGCGTTGACTGGCTATGGCTATTATTCTGGGGATCGACCCCGGTTCGCGTATTACCGGCTATGGCATTATCCGCCAGACAGGGCGTCAGCTCAGCTATCTCGGCAGCGGGTGCATCCGCACGGTGGTGGACGATATGCCGGGACGTCTGAAACTGATTTACGCCGGTGTGTCGGAAATCATTACCCAGTTTCAGCCTGATTTTTTTGCCATCGAATCGGTGTTTATGGCGAAGAATGCCGACTCGGCGTTAAAGCTCGGGCAGGCACGTGGCGCGGCGATCGTGGCAGCGGTGAATCAGGATTTGCCGGTGTTTGAATACGCGGCGAGGCAGGTGAAACAGACTGTCGTGGGTACCGGTGCGGCTGAAAAATCGCAGGTTCAGCATATGGTGCGTTCAATCCTGAAATTACCGGCCAATCCCCAGGCGGATGCCGCCGATGCGCTGGCGATTGCGATTACACATTGCCACATGAGCCAGAACGCCATTCGTCTGAGCTCAGACAAATTACAGATGGCTCGCGGACGTATGCGATAGACGCCGCAAGTCCATTAGGCTGGATATTCATCCAGCCTTTTTTATGATATAAACATCGCTGCTTTTGACCTGATAAGGAAAATGAACGTGATAGGCAGACTACGAGGCATTATTCTGGAAAAACAGCCCCCTTTGGTGCTGCTTGAAACTAACGGCGTGGGCTATGAAGTGCATATGCCGATGACCTGTTTTTACGAGTTGCCGGAGCTGGGTCAGGAAGCTATCATCTTCACGCAATTTATCGTCCGTGAAGATGCCCAGTTGCTCTACGGATTTAACGATAAGCAAGAGCGCGCGCTGTTCCGTGAACTGATCAAGGTGAACGGTGTGGGGCCGAAGCTGGCGCTGGCGATCCTGTCAGGCATGTCGGCACAGCAGTTTGTCAGTGCGGTGGAAAAGGAAGAAATCACCGCATTAATCAAGTTACCTGGCGTCGGTAAGAAAACCGCAGAACGCCTGGTCGTTGAAATGAAAGACCGGTTTAAAGGATTAAACGGTGATCTATTTAACAATCATACTGATATCACGCTACCTGCATCGGCGTCGAAAGCAAAAGAATCTGACGCCGAAGGCGAAGCCGTTGCAGCCCTGATATCCCTCGGATACAAACCACCTGAAGCCAGCCGCATGATCAGCAAAGTGGCGAAGCCGGGTGCGGAATCTGAAACGTTGATTAGAGAAGCGCTGCGCGCGGCGCTGTGAGGTAAACGATGATTGAAGCTGACCGCCTGATTTCTTCCGAAGTTTTCAGTGAAGAAGAAGTCATTGACCGTGCGATCCGCCCGAAGTTGCTCAGCGAATACGTCGGGCAGCCGCATGTGCGTTCGCAAATGGAAATCTTTATTCAGGCGGCTAAGCAACGCAAAGATGCGCTCGATCACCTGCTGATTTTCGGCCCTCCGGGACTGGGGAAAACCACGCTGGCTAACATCGTGGCGAACGAAATGGGCGTCAATTTACGCACCACGTCGGGTCCGGTGCTTGAAAAGGCCGGTGATCTGGCCGCGATGCTGACCAATCTTGAGCCGCATGACGTGCTGTTCATCGATGAAATCCACCGTCTGTCGCCGGTTGTTGAAGAAATTTTGTATCCGGCAATGGAAGACTACCAGCTGGATATCATGATTGGTGAAGGCCCGGCGGCGCGTTCCATCAAACTCGATTTACCCCCGTTTACCCTGATTGGTGCCACCACCCGCGCCGGTTCCCTGACGTCACCGTTGCGTGACCGTTTTGGTATTGTGCAACGTCTGGAATTTTATCAGGTGGCAGATTTACAGCACATCGTCGGGCGCAGTGCGTCGTGTCTCGGGCTGGAATTGTCGGAGGAGGGCGCGCATCAGATAGCCCGCCGTTCACGTGGTACGCCGCGTATCGCTAACCGCCTGTTGCGCCGTGTGCGTGATTTCGCGGAAGTCAAAGGCGATGGCACCATTAACGGTGATGTGGCTAACGGCGCGCTTGACATGCTGGATGTCGATGCCGAAGGTTTCGATTACATGGACCGCAAACTGCTGCTGGCGATTATCGATAAGTTCACCGGCGGGCCGGTCGGGCTGGATAACTTAGCTGCGGCGATTGGTGAAGAGCGCGAGACGATTGAAGATGTCATCGAACCGTTCCTGATCCAGCAAGGCTTTATTCAGCGCACACCGCGCGGGCGTATGGCGACGAATCATGCTTATAAGCACTTCGGTATCGCGAGAGAAACGGAATAACCGGTTCTGTGCGCAGAAAGCAAAACGGACGCCCTGAGCGTCCGTTTTGCTTATTTCAGCCAGCAGAAATTACTGACTGACTTCACAACGGCTGACCATCCGCCAGTTGCGTGGCAACTCGCGCACTTTACCCGCCAGAATCACCTTTCCTGTTGCATGAATATCGGCGCTCGAGGAGCCCACCTGAACTTCAACAGAACCCGGTTCGACGATGCGCTTACCGGCGTGACTGGTGAAATTCAGCATGTCGGTCGGGATGCTGAAATTTAGCGTTGCGGTTTGTCCGGCCTCCAGCTCTACGCGCTCAAAAGCTTTGAGTTCCTGCATCGGGCGTACCAGTGATGCCACACAGTCACGCAGATAAACCTGCACCACCTCGCTGCCCGCCTGATTTCCGGTATTGGTGACTTTGATTTGTACTGCAATATCGCCATTTTCGATAGCGACCGGTTGCTGATTGAGTTGCAGATCGTGATAGCGGAACGTGGTGCCGCTCAGCCCGAAGCCAAACGGGTATTTTGCACCGAAGTGGAACGCAATCGGCGTACCGCCACTTTTCAGTTTGTGATTGTAATAATAGGGCATGGCACCGGCGCTTTTCGGTACGGAAACCACCAGCCTGCCGGACGGTGCTTCTTTGCCGCTGACGATATCGGCAATTGCACGTCCGCCTTCCTGACCGGGCGCAAATGCCATCAGGAACCCGGCGACTTTTTCCTCCAGTCCGCCAAGGGAATACGGACGACCGCCGGTCATTACCACAATGGTCGGTTTGCCGGTCGCGACAATCTCTTCCAGCAACTGTTGCTGAACACCCGGTAATTGCAGGCTGTCCGTATCAGAACCTTCACCGACGGTGCCGCTCTGGAATAATCCGGCCAGATCGCCGACAAACACTAACGCGACATCACTTTCCTGCGCCAGTTTCACGGCCTGTGGGATAAGCGCGGTACTTCGTGATACCGGCGATTTTTGCATGGCTGAGCCGGCATCGCCGGGGAAGACCGGCGCGCCCGCTGTGCGTTTTTCAAGAATATGGCAACCTTTTGCATACCGGATATTTTGCTCGCCGTAGGCGTCACGCAAGGCCTGTAACGGCGTGGTGACCTGTTCCGTCTGCGCTTCCATTTCGCTGATGATCAGATGCACGGGGAAGCTGTAACCGCTGAGCAAGGCCAGCGGATCATCTGCCGTCGGGCCGATCACTGCAATTTTCTGCCCGGATTTGGGTTTCAGCGGCAGGATGCCGTTATTCTCCAGCTGGGTGATGGAACGGACGGCGGCTTTCCAGGCCAGTTCACGCGTGGCGGGTTGTTGTAATTGCGGCTGGGGATCGCGGGCGTAGGGTTGTTCAAACAGCCCGAGGCGGAATTTTTCGGTCAGCACGCGGGCGACGATCTCGTCAATTTTCGCCATATCAATCAGGCCACGTGAAACCGCATCGGCAAGATGCTGCGCGCAATCGCCTTTCGGCAACTCGATATCCAGTCCGGCATTAAACGCCAGCGCGGCGGATTCCGCATCGTCATGGCTGACACCGTGATGCTGATGCAGCAGGCTAACGCCACCGTAATCGGCAACAATCAGACCATCGAATCCCCACTGTTCGCGCAAAACTTCTGTCAGCAGGAAGTGATCGCTGTGGCAAGGTTGCCCGTCGATGTCGTGATAAGCTGGCATCACCGAACCGGCATTCGCCAGCTTTACCGCCATCTCAAACGGCAGCAGGAAAGTATCATTCAGCTCGAGAAAACCGAGATGTACCGGCGCATGGTTGCGCGCCCCTTCGCTGAATGAATGCCCGACATAATGTTTCAGCGTGGCCAGCAGGTCACGTTTTTCACCCTGCAAACCGCGCACGTAAGCCGTCGCCATAATGCCGACCAGATACGGATCTTCGCCAAAGGTTTCCTCTGTTCGTCCCCAGCGGACATCGCGGGAAACATCCAGCACCGGCGCCAGGCCCTGATGACAACCAACGCTTTGCGCTTCATCGCGGATAGCGCCTGCAATTTGCTCCACCAGTTGCGGATCCCACGTCGAGGCATAACTCAGGGAAGAGGGGAACAGTGTGGCGTCTTTGCACAATAAACCGACCAGACATTCTTCGTGGAACATCGCCGGAATGCCCAGCCGTGTTTCTTCAACCAGCATTTTTTGCAGCCGATTCAGGGCGCGCACGCCTTCTGCCGGGCTGACCACGTGCGTTCCCAGGGGGCGCGTGATTTGTCCCGCGCCCAGCGCCAGTTGCTCCTCCAGCGCCAGAGTCTGTTTATGCCCGGCAAAATCATCGCTCAGATCGGACCGTTCTTTATGCTTCCCGTTGCTGTCGAGGATCAGCCAGAACGCGTGCATCTGGGCATATTTCTCAGCGGGCGTCATGCGGGCGAGCAGGTCGGCGACGCGGGTAGCGACGGGCTGTGAAGCATCCTGATACAGGTGAGTCATTTTATATCTCCTTGATTTTCCGGATGGGAATGCAGGGATAACGCGTTAAAAGACGAAATATAAACAGAAGTATTGAGAATGGAGTGCGCGTAAACAATTGAGGAAACGAATATGCATTTTACGTTATTTAATTTTGTTTCCGGTTTGTGAGCAGGATCAGATTGAGGCTGCTCCGGTCAGATGCCTGCTTTTAGCACAAAATCTGAAGCCGATCACAGTTTCATCATCCGGCGAATATTACGACTTGTTTCTGTTTCCGATTCGCCAGAGAATCCGTTTCAGAAAGCAGGATTGTTACTGTCTGACAGGCAAAACCTAAACTTCTCGTTTCTTCGTGTATGACGAAGAGACCGGACGTTTAGGTTTTTTTTTGGCCTGAATTCAGGGGCAGGCCGCCCCTTTGAAATACAACGGCAATGTCGTGCACGACGCCCTTACTCTGATGAGATAACACCATGGAATACAGTACATTAGCCGATGAAATTCTCCGCGGAGTGGGCGGAAAAGACAACGTCAACAGCGTGGTGCATTGTGCCACCCGATTACGTTTTAAATTAAAAGATACGAGTAAAGCCGACGCTGCCGGATTAAAAGAAAACCCGGGTGTCATCATGGTCGTCGAGAGCGGCGGCCAGTTTCAGGTGGTGATCGGCAACCACGTTGGTGCGGTTTATGAAGCGCTGGTGAAAGGCAGTGCGCTTTCCGACA
This sequence comes from Rahnella sp. AN3-3W3, assembly GCF_003263545.1. NCBI lineage: Bacteria > Pseudomonadati > Pseudomonadota > Gammaproteobacteria > Enterobacterales > Yersiniaceae > Rahnella > Rahnella sp. AN3-3W3. The sequence goes on along the minus strand of NZ_JYDG01000027.1, from coordinate 10,664 downwards.
GCGGCGACGATGACAGCGGTGATAAGGGCAGTTTATTTGCCCAGGCGATTGACGTTATTTCCGGTATTTTTACCCCGTTTATCGGCATCATGGCCGCGTCGGGGATCCTGAAAGGTTTTCTGGCACTGGCGCTGGCGTGCGGCTGGATGGTGCCGGAAACCGGTACCTACAAAGTCTGGTTCGCCGCCAGTGACGCCATGTTTTACTTCTTCCCGCTGGTGATCGGTTTCACTGCCGGTAAAAAATTCGGCGGTAACCCGTTCGTTACCATGATGATTGGCGGGGCGATGGTGCATCCGCTGATGATCGCCGCGTTTGAGGCACAGCAACCTGGTGCGCAGGGCGAGCATTTCTTCGGTATTCCGCTGGTCTTTATTAATTACGCCTCATCGGTGATCCCGGTGATCCTGGCCGCGTGGGTATCAAGCTGGCTGGAAAAACGGGCCATGAAAATCCTGCCTTCTGCGCTGCGTAACTTTATCACGCCGCTTATTTGCCTGATGGTCGTGGTGCCGCTGACCTTCCTGATTATCGGTCCTGTCGCCACCTGGGCCAGCCAGCAACTGGCTAACGGCTATCAGTTTGTGTATCACATCAGCCCGATGATTGCCGGTGCCTTTATGGGCGCACTGTGGCAGGTGTGTGTGATTTTCGGTCTGCACTGGGGGCTGGTGCCTCTGATGATCAACAACTTCAGTATTCTCGGTCACGACACCATGCTGCCGCTGTTATTGCCCGCCGTGATGGGGCAGGTCGGGGCAGTGATTGGCGTGATGCTGCGCGCCAGAGATGCGCGAACGAAAGCGCTGGCGGGTTCAGCCATCAGCGCGGGGATTTTTGGGATTACGGAACCCGCGGTTTACGGCATCAATCTGCCGCGTCGGCGTCCGTTTATTTTCGGTTGCGCCGGTGGTGCACTGGGTGCGGCGATCCTCGGGTATTTCCAGACCACGGCGTATTCCTTCGGATTCGCCAGCATCTTCACTTTCACGCAGATTATTCCGCCAACCGGCTTTGATAAAACGGTGACCGCCGCCATTGCCGGGACGCTGATTGCCCTGGTGTTTGCCGCATTTGCAACCTATTTCTTCGGCATGAAAGAAGAAGCGGCAACGCCGGAAATCACCGAAAAGGCCAAAGCGGAGGCCGTTCAGGCACCACGCGGAAAAACCCTGATTGCCAGCCCGATGACCGGTACCTGTATCGCACTCGATCAGGTTAAAGACCCGACGTTCGCCAGTGGTCTGCTGGGCAAAGGCGTGGCGGTGGTGCCAGCAGTGGGGCGGGTAGTATCGCCGGTAAATGGCACCGTGGTTTCCCTGTTCAAAACCCATCACGCCATCGGGATTGAATCTGACGAGGGTGCAGAAATTCTGATCCACGTCGGCATCGATACGGTGAAGCTGGACGGCAAATTCTTTACGCCACGCATCGCGGTTGATGCGGTGGTGAAGCAGGGCGATTTGTTGCTGGAATTCGATATGCAGGGCATTTCCGATGCCGGCTATGACCTGACCACACCGGTGCTGGTCACCAACAGCGATGACTATCTTGATGTCATTCCGGCAAGCGTTGGTCAGGACACCAGCGAACAAGCTTCATTACTCACTTTATTACGATAACGACCAGAGCCAGGAGGTTCACATGAACAAGCAATTCCCAGACGGTTTCTTATGGGGCGGCGCAGTCGCAGCCAATCAGGTGGAAGGTGCATATCTGACTGACGGTAAAGGCTTATCAACATCTGACCTGCAACCGCAAGGCGTTTTTGGTCCGGTGCAGGAACGTACTGAAGGCGATTTCGGCGTGAAAGATGTGGCGATTGATTTCTATCATCGTTATCCGGAAGACATGAAATTGTTCGCCGAAATGGGCTTCACCGTGCTGCGTACCTCAATTGCCTGGACGCGTATTTTCCCGCAGGGCGATGAATTGCAGCCAAATGAAGCCGGCCTGGCCTTTTATGACCGCCTGTTTGATGAAATGGCAAAATACGGGATTACACCGCTGGTGACGCTTTCTCACTATGAAATGCCGTATGGTATCGTGAAAAACCACGGTGGCTGGGGCAGTCGCGACACTATCGGTTTCTTTGAAAACTACGCCCGTACGGTGTTCAGCCGTTACAAAAATAAGGTGAAACACTGGCTGACGTTCAACGAAATCAACATGTCGCTGCATGCGCCGTTCACCGGCGTCGGTTTGCCGGAAGACAGCAGCAAACAGGAAATTTATCAGGCCATTCATCATCAGCTGGTGGCCAGCGCCAGAGCGGTAAAAGCCTGCCACGAGATCATCCCTGACGGCAAAATCGGCAATATGCTGCTCGGCGGAATGTTGTATCCGCTGACCTGCAAACCGGCTGATATGATGGAAACCTTGCAGCAAAACCGCGACTGGTTATTCTTTGGCGATGTTCAGGTGCGCGGCGCATATCCGGCATACATGAAGCGTTTCTTTAAAGATCGTGGCATGGAAATTAATATTACTGCTGAAGATAAAGCGGCACTGAAAGAAACGGTCGACTTTATTTCATTCAGTTATTATATGACCGGTTGTGTAACCACTGACGAAGAGCAAAATATTAAAGCGCGCGCCAATATATTAAATATGGTGCCTAACCCGCATCTGCAAAGTTCCGAATGGGGCTGGCAGATTGATCCGGTAGGTTTGCGCTTTTTAATGAATGAACTTTATGATCGTTACCAGAAGCCATTATTTATTGTGGAAAACGGATTAGGTGCGCGTGATAAAGTCGAAGCAGATGGCAGCATCAACGACGATTACCGCATTGAATATATCAATGACCATCTGGTTCAGGTACGTGAAGCCATTGAAGACGGTGTGGAAGTGATGGGCTACACCAGCTGGGGGCCGATTGATCTGGTCAGCGCCTCGAAAGCCGAGTTCTCCAAACGCTATGGTTATATCTACGTTGACCGTGATGACCAAGGGAATGGCACGCTGGAACGTCGCCGTAAGAAAAGCTTCTTTTGGTATAAAGAAGTGATCAATTCGAACGGCGCGGCTTTAAAATCCTGATCTGAACTTAACCTTTAATAATAAATAACTGATGCGGCTTATAAATTTATAAGCCGCCTGTCCGCCCTTGTATTGCCCAAAAAAATAATGATGATTTAAAATAATAAAACGGAAATATAAAGATGAAAATTTCTCAGACTTCTGCAACACCTACCTGTAAAGTTAAAAATAATAACCGGTTTCTAAAAACCAGTGTTCTGGCGCTGTGTATTTCAATCACAGGTATTCATTCAGCACAGGCTGCGGATAACTGGAATGGTACGGTATTAGGTTTTGAGGCGCCCGGCGAAGGTATGTTCGGCGATATGCTGGGTATTCGCCCGATTATTGAAGACCATGGATTTCATTATCAGCTTGGTTATCTGAGCGAGTCGTCTTATAACGCAGGCGGCGGTTATAACCATGATAAACATCTGGCGTATATCGATCAGTTCTCGCTGACGTTTACTCAGGATCTGGAGATGTACACCGGCATTCCTGATGCGGCCATTGAAGGGAACATTGTTAACCGTAACCACGATGACAACCTGACGTCCAAACGTACGCAGGATCCGCGCGTCGGGTTTAACGATCTCGCCCAGGAAAGCTGGGGCGGACAGTCGATAACCCGTCTGGGCTGGCTGACGTTTGGTCGTAGTTTCGATGACCGTAAACTGCACTGGCGCATCGGTATGATGAACAAGAATCAGGATTTCGATCAGATTATCCCGTGTGATTTCCAGCTGCTGAGCCAGTGTGGCGGTAAATCGGCTAACTCGATGACCTGGTATAACTGGAATAAACACTACTGGGGCACCACTTTCCAGTACAAGCTGACGCCAGAACTGACGCTGAAAACCGGTATTATGGAACAAAACCCCGATGCTTCTGACCGCAAATACGCCTGGAGCGGCTCGCTGAAAGGCGCGCGCGGCATTCTGCTGCCGATGGAGGCCGAACTGAAAACCAAAGTGAATGGTTTGCCGGGCATTTATAACGTTGGTTTGCTGTATACCAACTCGCCGCAAACCGATTTATCGGAAGGGAAAACGCAGAGCGTGGGCGCAACAGATCCCGAAGGTTATCGCAAACACAGCAGCACCTGGTTTATGTATACCGGTTTCAACCAGCAGGTGACACAACGTGGCGACGATCCGAACCGTGGCATGAGCGTGTCATACAGCCTAGGTCTGGGGGATCAGCGCAGCAATGCCATTCATCATACGCAGGCTGCTTCCATGCGCTATCGCGGGTTGTTTGATGCGCGTCCTGACGACTGGCTGGGTTTTGGTATGACGTATATTAAAATGAGTAATCATTACCGCCAGAATCAGGAAAACCTGAATACGATTTATCAGGTGGATGATTACGGCAATCCGCTCTATACGCCGCTGTCCGGTCACTCGGTGAACGCCGATTTGTACTATCAGATAAAAGTCCGTTCGTGGCTGATTCTGCAACCGGATTTGCAGTACTGGTACCGTCCGGGCGGGGTGAAGGAAACGCAGGATGCGTGGGTGACAGGATTGAAAGCCATCGTCACGTTCTGAGTGCAAATTTTACGTCTGGCTGAGGATCGGATCTGGTAAAATTATCAGGCAGATCCAAAGACTGCGGCAGACAAAACCTGACCATCCATTCGGACGGTCGGGTTTTTCTTTTCAGGGAATAACAATGAAAATCGCCAAAATACTCAATAATAACGTGGTGGTGGTTGTCAACGATCAGCAGCGGGAACAGGTCGTCATGGGCCGCGGGCTGGCGTTTATGAAGAAAACCGGAGACGAACTCGATGACAGTAAAATCGAAAAAATCTTCGCATTACAGAGCGACGAACTGGTCGCGCATCTGACAGAACTGCTCTCGCATATTCCGATGGAAGTCATGACCACCTGCGACCAGATCATCACGCTGGCGCGCGGACGGCTGGGGAAATTGCAGGAAAATTTATACATTGCGCTCACTGATCACTGTAATTTTGCCATTGAGCGACAGAAAAAGGGCGTGCCGATCAGCAATGCGTTGCTGTGGGAAACCCGCCGCCTTTATCCGAAAGAGTATGCGCTGGGACTGGAGGCGCTGGAGATTATCCATGCGCGCCTGGGGGTGCGCCTTCCGGTGGATGAAGCCGGGTTTATCGCACTGCATCTGGTGAACGCTCAGCTTAATGGCGAAATGCCGGAAGTGGCGCAAATCACCCGCGTGATGCAGGAAATCCTCAATCTGGTGAAATACCAGCTGCGTATCGAATATGACGAAGAATCGCTGAGTTATCAGCGTTTCGTCACCCATCTGAAATTCTTCGCACAGCGCATGCTCAGCCGCACTGTTGTCGCGGATGACGACATGACCCTGCATGTGGCCGTGAAAGAGAACTATCCGCAAGCCTGGCAGTGTTCGGAGAAAATCGGCGATTACCTTGCCGCCCAATATCAGCGGGATCTGACGACGGAAGAGATCATGTATCTGTCGATCAATATTGAGCGGGTGAGAAAAGAATGTTCGCCTAAAGAAACCCCGTAACCGCACGCAAGCGCAAAATTCGTTGCGCGAAATATGACTGTTCACAATTTTTAATGACGTTTTTTTTTGCCACGGTTAATGAGAAAAGGTAGCATCCTTCGCCGTTATTGCACCAAAACAGTTCCGGCTAAAAAAACTACAGTGGGTAAACCCCATAAACGTTGAGGCTTGCAATCGTTTGCTTGCAGCACCCGACGTCAGGTGAAGGTTATTTTTGGAGAACAAGATCGAATGAAGTCTCATAAAAAATCGGCTGAGGCGAAGCACGCGGCGAAAAGACGCTGGCTGGACTCGCACGAACACGGGTATCACAAAAGTATGGGCAATCGTCAGGTTCAGATGATTGCCATTGGTGGTTCTATCGGCACCGGTTTATTTCTCGGCGCGGGCGCGCGTTTACAGATGGCTGGCCCGGCGCTGGCAATCGTGTATGCGGTGTGTGGTATTTTCTCATTCTTTATTTTACGTGCGCTGGGTGAACTGGTTTTACACCGTCCGACCAGCGGCAGTTTCGTCTCTTATGCCCGCGAGTTCTTGGGCGAAAAAGCCTCTTACGTTGCAGGCTGGATGTACTTCCTCAACTGGGCGATGACCGGCATTGTCGATATCACCGCAGTGGCTCTTTACATGCACTATTGGGGAACCTTCGGTGATGTCCCGCAATGGATGTTTGCGCTGGGCGCGCTGGCGATTGTCGCCACCATGAACATGATCGGCGTGAAGTGGTTCGCTGAGATGGAATTCTGGTTTGCGCTGATCAAAGTCGCGGCGATTGCCCTGTTCCTGGTTGTCGGCGTGGTGTTCCTCGGCACCGGCAAACAGCTGGACGGCAATACCACCGGTTTCCATCTGATCACCGATAACGGCGGTATTTTCCCGCACGGGTTGTTACCGGCGCTGGTTCTGGTGCAGGGCGTGGTCTTCGCGTTCGCGGCTATCGAACTGGTCGGTACGGCGGCAGGTGAAACCAAAGATCCTGAGAAAGTGCTGCCGAAAGCCATCAACAGCGTGATCTGGCGTATCGCGTTATTCTACGTCGGTTCCGTGGTGTTGCTGGTTCTGCTGTTACCGTGGAATGCGTATCAGGCAGGGCAAAGCCCGTTTGTGACCTTCTTCAGCAAGCTGGGCGTGCCTTACATCGGCACGATCATGAACATCGTGGTACTGACTGCGGCGCTGTCGAGTCTGAACTCCGGCTTGTATTCCACCGGTCGTATTCTGCGTTCCCTGTCGATGGGCGGTTCGGCACCGAAATTCATGTCGAAGATGAGCGCACAGCAGGTGCCTTACGCCGGTATTCTGGTCACTGTGGGTATTTATGTCATCGGCGTGGTACTCAACTACTACGTGCCATCGCAGGTATTTGAAATTGTCCTGAACGTCGCGTCACTCGGCATCCTCAGTTCATGGGCTTTCATCATCGTATGTCAGATGAAGCTGCGTAAGGCTATCAAAGAAGGCCGTGCGAAAGACGTCTCCTTCAAAATGCCGTGGGCACCGGTCACCTCGTGGCTGACGCTGGCATTTCTGGCGGGCGTACTGATCCTGATGGCGTTTGACTATCCGAACGGCACTTACACCGTGGCGACGATTCCGGTACTGATTATCCTGCTGGTTCTGGGCTGGATTGGTCTGCGCAAACGTGCGGCGGAAGTCCATGCTGAGCAGGCCGCTCACGAAGAAGCACATCACCAAAGTCTGGATGCGAAGTAATTAATTTACTTCAGAGATTTTCAGCAAAGGGCTGCCGCAAGGTGGCCCTTTTTCGTTACATGCAGCACTAAAAATGTTGTTGCCTGTAAAAAATCCGAAAGCGTGAAAGTATCCCTCATTTTTGACTAGGCTTACTCTTTAGTTAAAAGAGGCAAACTATGTTTAAGATTATGTTACAGATTTTCTCCAGCCCGGAAAAATTCCTCGGGCTGTTCAGTGCAGCAGACATGGAAGATACGATTGAGGAGGGTGAGCGTATTTTGATTGATGAAAACGGTACCGCCTCGGTGAATCCGGCAAATCAGGATATGCGTGAAGACTTCGACCGCCACGTCAAACGCATGAGCGTGCTGTAATGGCGACAGCGGTTTTCATGGTGTTAATGGTTTGCGGGTACTGGTACACCACCCGCGACATCTCATCGCGCTTCAAACTCAAACGTACCTTCGGCTGGGACGTCTATTTTCTGGTGGCGTTATACGGCTGCATTTTTGTCCTGCAGGGCGTGCTGGTGATTGCTCTGGTGTATATGGCGCTGTGGGGAATTTCAGACGTCGTGAACTGGCTGCCTGCCATCCCGCATTTGCATCAGGATGTGCATTACCACAGAGATTTCATCAACTGGAGTTTCTTAGGCATTCAGGCGCCGGTCGTCATCATGCTCGGTGTTTCCGTGATGCTGTGTCTGGTGCGCACCACCTGGTCGCCGGGCTTGCGGCTCAATACCGCCGGACGCAAACAGTTGTACAAACAGCTCACCCGCGCCAACGGTGTGGAAGGGCTTTTGTACCAGTGCATGGAAGAGGGCGATATGGTGTTTATCACCTTACAGTCGCGGCGCGTCTATATTGGCATGGTGCATACCGCGCGATGTGAAACCAGTTCGTCGGACAATGTGGTGGTGATCCCGATGGTCAGCGGGTATCGCGATAAAGATACGCTGGAGCTGCGCGTCGAGCATAACTATGCCCGTTATTATCAGGAACACGGCATTACGCCGGTATCGGATCCGGTGAATGCGCTGAAATTTCGCAAAGTGATTTTACTCAGTCAGATTGAAACGCTGTCGCTTTTCGACCCTTCAAGCGCCTGTGCATTTGAGAAGTTAATCCCGATTATCGAGGAAGAGAATCAGAGAAAAATCGGAGAGAAGGACGCCTGAAGCCAGACGTCCTCAATGAATCACACGATGGTGAAGCTGAAATCGCTCAGGCCTTCGATACCACCGGTAATCACATCACCGCGCACCACAGCGCCAACGCCTGCCGGTGTGCCGGTGTAAATCAGATCGCCAGGTTTAAGTTCAACGGCCTGCGACAGATAACTGATGACATCCGCCACCTGCCAGATCTGATCACGTAAATCACCGCGCTGACGTTTTTCACCGTTCACATCCAGCCAGATTTTACCGCTGGCAGGATGACCGGTCTGACTGACGGGCAGCAGCGGGTTGGCCGGTGCGGAATCATCAAAACCTTTGGCGAAATCCCACGGACGACCTTGTTTCTTGGCCTGCGCCTGAATATCGCGACGGGTCAGATCCACGCCGACGGTATAACCCCAGACATGCGACAGCGCATCTTCAGCCGTGATATTTTTGCCACCTTTGGCAATCGCGACAACCAGTTCCACTTCGTAATGCAGATCTTCGGTCAGTGTCGGATAAGGCACGTTACCGCTGGCAGGGATAACGGCATCAGCGGGTTTGCCAAAGAAGAACGGCGGCTCGCGATCCGGATCATGACCCATTTCGCGGGCGTGCTCGGAATAGTTACGGCCAACGCAGTACACGCGGCGCAATGGAAAACGGGCGCTCTGGCCTACGATGGCGAGAGACGGAACTTCGGGTGCAGCAATTACATATTCGGTCATCGTATTCACTTCACAAAGTTGTCGAATTAACATATTTGCAAAGCGAATCAACATTGACCAGTAAATTTATGTTACTGGTCAATGTCTCACTGTCAGGCTTTGTAACGTGGTGCCGCGTGAGCTTGCAGGAAGTTCGGCACCATCGCGCCGCGCAGGGCATCAAAGTCGTCCCACTGTTTTTCGTCCTGCAATGGCGGAATAGTGATTTTTTCTTTGCGATCGAAGCCCAGCAAGGCAGCATCCACCAGTTCACCGACTTCCATTACCCCTGGTACTTCATCAATATTTTTACCCGAACGTTCCCAGATTTCTGTACGCGTTGCGGCAGGTAATACGGCCTGAACGTACAAACCGCGTTCTGCCATTTCAAATTGCAGCGTCTGGCTGAAGGTAAGCACAAAAGCTTTCGTCGCGGAATACACAGCAGATTGCAGCTCCGGCGTCAGCGCCATTACCGAGGCGATATTAATAATCGCGCCGTCTTTATGCTTGATCAGGCCATCAAACGCCACGCGGGAAAGGCGTGCCACCGAGGTGACGTTCAGGGTGATCAGATTCTCGATGGCATCGGCATCACTGTTCTCAAAACCTGCTTTGAGTGACGCGCCGGCGTTATTGATCAGCAGGGAAATTTGCGGCGTCGCGCGGATAAACTCTTCTACTCGCGACAGGTCTTCGCTGCGGGTTAAGTCTGCGGGTAACACCGTCACTTTTACGCCGGACTCCTGTTGCAGCTTTTCAGCCAGCGCATTCAGGCGCTGTGCATCACGGGCCACAAGAATAAGATCATAGCCGCGTTTAGCGAGACGATCGGCGTATGTCGCACCAATACCGGTGGATGCGCCGGTGATTAACGCCAAAGACTGAGAACGAATGGAATCTGACATAAGAACCTCTGGGTTGATTTAGTGGTTTAATAATGAAACCAGATGATTTTTAGCACTGGTGGTTTTATAATGCAACCAGATTCTTTAAGCAGGAGGTGCCATGAAACGAACACGTCTGGAAAACACGCCTTGTCCGGCTGGCCGCGCATTGGATCTCATTGGTGACTGGTGGACGCTGCTGATTGTCCGCGACGCCATGCGTGGCATTTCGCGTTTCAGCGAGTTCCAGCGCAGTCTGGGTGCGGCAAAAAACATTCTCAGCGCACGCCTGAAAGCGTTGGTGGCCGAAGGCATTTTGAAAATTGAACCGGCGGCTGATGGCTCGGCGTATCAGGATTACGTGCTGACCGAAAAGGGGCTGGCGCTGCAACCGGTGCTGGTCGCGCTGGGGCAGTGGGGAAGTGAATACTTGTTTGAGGAAGGCGAAGCCTGTACGCAGCTTGTGGACAGTGAAAACCGCGAGCCACTGCGCAAACTGGAAATCCGAGCGCAGGACGGACGGGTGCTGGAGAGCCGGGATATTACGGCGATCATTCCTGAAATCTGATACAGAATTCGGGCAACTCCCTCCATTTCGCACGGAAAAGGGCAAATCTCGATCTGCTCCCTTACCTGCGAAGGGGAGGGCTGGGGTGGGGTATTAAAGCG
>NZ_JYDG01000026.1:0-70145 GCF_003263545.1 Rahnella sp. AN3-3W3 | reverse complement strand
TTTTTGTTTGTACTGTGTCTGTATATTATTTGGTCAGGTATTTACACAAGTACGAAGTCGTTTCGCCGACCTGTAAGTTGAATTCACTTTTACCCGGAATGTAGAAAGTTTCGCCTGGCTTAAACACCTGCCAGTCCGGGGATCCCGGGATCAGCACTTTAAGTGAGCCGCTGATGACGGTCATTTCTTCCGGCTTTGCGGTACCGAACGTGTATTCACCGACGGCCATCACGCCAACGCTGGCTGAACCCGTACTTTCGCTGTCGAAACCAATCGACTTCACTTTCCCGTCAAAATACTCATTATTTTTCAACATAGATTGGCCCTTTGCGATAATTTTCAGAGCCTTCATATTAGGGGCAGAAAGCGTCCTCTGTCACTGATTATTACCGCTTTATCTGCACCAGACGACACCGCCCGCAAAGCGGCGTCACTGATTTGATTTTACAGTCACACAGTGCCATTGTGGATAGCTGTATGCCTCGTCCGTCACATCCTCAGACCACCAGCTCCGCCGCCAGTTTTGCCATCAATACATTCGATAACACCACCGGAATATTCAGATGCTTTTTCAGCACATCCTCGTGATGCCGGTTAAAGCCGATGCAGTCGAGCACCACCACTTCCGCCCCCTGTTCAGCCAGACGCATCGCGGCTTCCGTCAGGGTGTGGTCATCAGAAAGATACGGGCTGGCGACCGCAAAACACGGCGCTTTGGCTAATTTGCGCCACTTGTTGGCCTGTTCAACCACCTGGGATTCTACCGGTACCACAATGCCTGCGCGGTGCTGGCCGATAATCGAACTAATCAGTGGCGGGATAATGCGGTCAGGTTCGAGAAGCAGGGCATTATTCGCGTGCAGATGGTTAAACTCGCCGGTACACAGCAGCAGAATGGTCATGCAACCCAGCGCTTCGAGCACATCAATCTTTTCCTGTAAGCCTCGCTCTACGCGCGCCGCGGCAAGCTTTACTTGCGAACCATCCAGCAAACGGGTGACCAGCACCGCGTCGCCTTCGGCAGGCGCATAGCGCTGCTCAATTTGCCCGGTGCTTAACCCGTCCAGTAAGCCAACATGCGTGACTGACCCGGCTGGCAGATGCGCCATCAGCAGCGGCATAATATCGCTGCGTGGCGCCTGTCCGATGGTTAACGTTGCAAAGGATGTCATCATGGTGTTACTTCCGGTTTTGCAGGTGGCGCAAGCTTCCGTACAGCGACAACAGGAGTTGATATTCATCGGCATCAAAGAACTGACAGGTGCCGCGGCCAAACTCTTTCGCGACTTCAACGGCGAACTTCGCCGCCAGTGCGATATCCACTTCATGACTTGCGCCGGTGCCACAACCGGGCACCACAGATTCCGCTGTAATCGCCACACCGACAACCGGAACGCTGGTCGCCGTTGACGGTTGCAGAATGCTGTTCAGGTGATGTACACCATTGCCGTAAGGCGTGATGTCCTGCGTGGTGATCGGGAAAGTGACTGCCGGTTTGCCGCTGGTCATTTCCATGATGCGCAGTAAATCTTCGGAAACACGCAGGATGTAGCCCTCTTTCACCGTCGGCGAAATCGCGAATCCCTTGTGATTGATAATGCGGTTGCCTTTGGTGGTGTCGATAGAAAGTATCGCGTCCACGCCTTCAACCACTTCGTTATCATTCATGGTCACGTCATCAATCGGCGAATCCATAAAATCAACCGGATCGTGCGGACGGGTCGGCGCGTTCGGGCAAATGTGCGTCGTGATAATCACATCGCCTTCCAGCACATCGCCCTTGCGCTGCATGTCGGCCAGCTTCAGTGCGCTGGTGACGGCGGCAATGGCGCCGTCGGCATCGGATACCAGCCCGATACGCGTCGGACGCGCACCGATGCCGCCCAGACGACCAATGATTCCGAGCGTGGGCGCAGTGCCGCCGCTGCTCTTCCCTTTGCTGCCCGGCACGGTAATGCGGACAAAATCGGTACCGCCTTTCGGGCCCTCCGCACGGTGTGTACTGGCGGTGATCCCCGGATAACGGGCGAATAAGTCCACAATGTCCTGGCCGCTGACATGTGCACTGTCAATCAGTTCGAATACGGTTAATGTCTGTTGCAAACTCATCACAAAATCCTCTTAAAACCCCGCAACCGGCGCATAAGGCGCAGTGGCAAAACGGTCGCGGGCGCTGTTCATCGTGGAACAGTCGGTGTGTCGTGCTGGCTGATTAAGCCCTGGTGTTGGTGCGGTACTCACTACTTTTTGGCGCTGAAAACCGAGGTGAAGAAGCTGTAAAGTGCGTCTCCGGCAATAAATCCTGCCGCCAGCACTTCCATTGGTGTACGCCCTTTTTCACCCCAGATTCGAATAATGATAATGCGCAGCACGATGCCGCAGACGACTGCCCAACCGGCCATCACGCTGTTGATCAGCAAACCGGTGGCGAGCAGTACGCCGAGCTGGCGTTTCGGGCCGCCAATCAGCTGTATTAATGCGCCCGGAATGGCCCAGATCAGCAAACTGTGCGCAATCCCAGGCTGTGCGCCGGCCTGAATGGTTTTGGCATAAACCCGCGCAACTGGCGGTACTAAATCCTGCGCGAAGTAGCCGTAATGGGCGTACCAGACCACAGGAATGGCGATAATAAAGGCGAGTAAAGCGGCGAATAACTGGATACGGCGGCCATAAAGTTCGGCACGCAAATCTTTGCCGTAACCGCGCAGAATGAATCCGGCTTTCAGATCGAAGCCCATGTCGGCGAACGCCGGACCGGTAGCAGCGGTAAAGCCGGTCAGCACGCACAGCGCCAGAGGCGGGAAGCCAATCAGTATGCCGATAATCAACGTGATCAGCGCCACGGCAAAGGCCGGGAACCAGCCAGAATGCATCGCGGCAATTCCGACAATCAGCTCATGGAAGAACGCGGCAAAGGCGGCGTAAATCACGAAGGCAATCAGCATGCTGACTGACATTTCGCTGTACAGCCCGCCCCCCAGCGCCAGCAGTGCGGCAATAGCGATATAGCCGAATGCGCCCAGCCCGAGTGCTTTGCGCACTTCTTTCGCTGGTTGGGTAAACGTCGTTTTAGCGTCGGCGTTTTTAGCACGCACCACCTGAATCACCTGCAGCAGCGATACCAGCCCGGCACCGACCATCATGCCGTGCGGAATATACATCGCATTAAGATCTAAACCGGCAAGCGGCTGGGCATAAGCGCGGATAAGCAAACCGATGCCAAACATGCTCAGCGCCCAGATATTGCCGATAAACGCCGTGCCGAAGGCCGCCATCGGAATCTTAAGCATCGCGCCCGCCAGCCCGACCACCACACCCGCGACCAGCAACCACGCCTGACGCCCGCCGTTATCCCCGGCTTTGATGGCTTCAGCGGCAGCAACGCCGGGTGGCCACGCATTACTGGCCGGGAACACTTTGGTATCAAACAGACGATAAAGCAGGTAGGCATCGAGCAACATCGCCACCGCTACGCCGGTAAACATCGGCATAATCAGTTGCGGCTGGCCCATGACATAAGGGATGGCGATCGGCATCAGCAGGCTGTTTGCCGCACCAAAGGTCGCGGAAGAAATCACAGTTTGCGCCAGATTCTGCGTGTGAACAGAACGGTAGCGCTGAAAAGCCTGCATCGGGATACGCGCCAGTAACATGGCAAACAGCGCACCGATAATCGACGTATTTGGCGTCACGCCCAATGTGGTAATCAACTGAACGCCGATGATTGCGCCCAAAACAGACAGCAGGATCATCACGATGAGAGTGCCAATATCCTTTAGCGGATTTTCCTTATTATTTTTAGCAGGTTGATCTGACATAAGGCCCCTGGTGTTGGCAAATATAGAAAACTGCGATTTTCCGGGTCCGTTATTAGTCATTACTTTCGCGATTAATTATCGCTCTGGTAAATGCCAATACTCATCACCCAATTTTTCGGCGAGTTGCCGGGTTACGGCAATCAGCCCTTCCCTGATCCCTTCCGGAATTTCTTTTCCCTGCGCGGGGGAAGGAAAAGATAAACACAACCCCACGAGTTCATTGCGATGCTTATTAAAAATGCTGGTCGCTAACGTACTTATTCCCAGCAGCGTTTCATTGTTGGCAAAAGACACGCCGGTCAGTCGCACTTCAGCCAGGCGAGATAACAAAACGTCCAGACTTTTCGGTGCATTCACAGAATGCGCTTCGTAATGGCCGCTAAAACGCTGACGGACCTCTTCATCGGAATAACGCGATAAAATGGCCCGGCCAATCGCCGTTTCATGCGAAGGCAAAAGGCTTCCCGCCGGAGTGACCACTTGCAAATAGGTTCTGCCGGGGAACATACGCATCACCATAATGTCACGCCCTTCCAGCATCGAGATGTAACCGGTACATTGCGTATGCTGACTGAGTTGCGTCATATAAGGCGACGCCAAATCCACCAGCGGCGCCGATAAATAATGGCTTGAGACGGCCAGTAATAACTTTCCAATCTGATAAAGACGGCTGTCCGGATCACGCTCCAGCAACCCTTGCGTTTCCATGGTCATTAGCAAACGCGATACGGTGCTTTTAGGTAATTTTAAATTTTCGACGACATCACTGAATGACAAACCGGGATGTCCCTGTCGGACCCCCTTTTTGGAAAATAACTTCAGCACTGCTGCTGCATTTTCTAAAGTAGTCATAAGGAGGCAGTTCCGCTATATGGAACAGGGTTCCTGTTAAGTTAATTAAAAACTAAAGCTGATACGTGTCAGCGTCAAGCCGTTTATTTTTCACACATAAGAAGACAGATAAATGAATATGCTTAAAGAAATTCCTAAAGCCATTCAATTCACAGAAAGAGAGGTTTAATGCCGAGTAATAATGAGGTAATGGACGTAAAACTCAGCAGATAATTTTGATTAAATATTGCGCAAAATATAGAGTGCGATAGAGGCTTCAACAAGAATGATCGTCACTGACCATATCGCGGGCATCGCTTTCGCATGCTGGCTGAAGAAGTGTTTCAGGATTTTCATCATGGGTTCCGTTGCAGAAGTGGACGTAAAAATTAATAACCTGAGTAATTACTTTACGCCTGCACATCACTGCGTACAATACTTAAGCACCCGTGACATTCATCACAAAAATGGCCCGTTTAATTTACACCTTCCGCCACTTCAGGATTTTAGGGCATAAAAAAACGAGCCACAGGGGCTCGTCTTCAGAGTTGGTGGCGGAGGATTTAACGCGCGACCGGCAGTGCCAGCGCATCGAGAATTGCATTCACCACACCCGCAGGATCCAGCGTTCCGTCTACGACATGATGCGCAGCCTGCTGATAAAGGGCTTCGCGCTCATTCAGGACTTCCATCATTTCTTCGGTAATCGGTTTACCCGTCAGCGTAGGTCGCTGATCTTCCAGCGGGGCATCTTCCAGACGGTTGGCCAGCGTCGAAGCCGGCGAACGCAGATAGATAACCGTTCCGGCATCACGCATGAAATCGCGGTTTTCCTGCGCCAGCACCACGCCGCCACCGGTCGCAATCACCGTGAAGGGCGCGCAAATCGCTTTCAGCGTTTCAGTTTCACGGCGGCGGAAACCCTCCCAGCCTTCACGCTCAACGATGTCCGCCACGCTCATGCCAGAGGTGCGCAGCAATGTCAGATCGGTATCGACAAATTTATAGCCCAGTGCTTTCGCCAGAGCGCTGCCGACCGTCGTTTTACCCGCACCGCGCGCGCCTACCATGAAAATGGGTTGTGTCATTACCGCTATCCTTTATTCCCCGGGAGCCGTTAGCCCGCCTGATGAAAATCCATCATCAATATGAAGTGTGAACATCAAAAATGGTCATTGTACTGGCCTGAAAATGTACTCGCCAGATAGTACAACAAAAAAGCCTCACTGGCAGATTTTTATCACCTGCCGGTGAAGCTTCTGTAGCGTTTTATTTACGCTATGGTGCTCATCATACTGAAAAATCCTTGTTCCGCAAAGGCCTGCGGGCAGCTTTGCGATCCGGCTTCCATAAGTAACTGTATCAGCGAGGTTTACAGATATACACCAGCGCCGGCGGAAAATTCTTCACCACACGAATTTTTTTCCAGGTGAAGTAGCGTGACAGTAATTTCTCAGAGAGATGGCTGTACTGGAACAAAACAAGTACCCCGTCCTTTTCTTTCAACTGCTGGCGGGTAGCCTGCAAAATCCGGATGCTGGTTCGCACTGGCATCGACAGCAGCGGTAAACAGGAGAATACAGCGTCGTACTGCGTACTCATATGCTCAGCAGAATGCGCCATCACCTGCAAACGGGGATCATCCATCTGGTTTAGCTTGCGGACAAACGCAGGCTGAATTTCAAATGCTTCGAGTTTCGCGTCAGCACGCATCCGGCTGAGAATGCGGCGGGTCAGCACCCCGTCGGCTGCGCCCAGTTCAGCTATCTCCAGCGACGTCGCCCAGTCAATCTGGCTAAGCATCGCATGGCACAACCACGGGGATGACGGCATCAGCGTCCCCATCGTTCTTGGTGAAGTAATAAAATTCTGTAAATAGAAAAATTGGTTCTGAATCGAGACCCCGGTGTTCTTGATTGTCATTCTTGCGGCATTCAGCATATTAACTCCTCCTGAGGACATAGACCCTTATATAACGCAAAAATTCTTAAGAAATGATTAATAAGAGAAATTATTGTTAAAAAGAAGAGGATAAATTAAAACACATGGGATGATTCTCAAAAGAAGCTATAAATGATGGTAATAAAAAGGCCAATGTCAGATGACATTGGCCTTCTCGCTACGGGAAATAACCTTAATCAGATTTTATAAAAAAGGCTTTCTATAAAAGCTGAGTTTATTTATACAACTCAACGCTTGCACGGTTCAGGCTTGAATCGCCCGGCGTACCCTGGCCGATGACACGGTAGTGTGTTGCACCTTTGTCGCTGGCGACCTGGTTCAGCTGGTCACGCATGCTGCCCGGGACGGTATTAGGTGCGCTCACTGAAACAACACCCAGAGACTGGAAATTACCACTTTGCGCCTGCATTTCTGAAATTGGCGTAGCAGCAAGAGCAGAGAATGAAGCAACGGTAATAGCAACAGCTGTGATTGCAGGTAAGAGTTTCATAATACGCACCTTTCTTTCGTTAGTTTAGTTAATTAATGGAGCGGAACTTATCCGTTGAGTTAATTATCAGCGAAGCAATGAAAGGCGACGTAATCGAACGTAAAGAAATTTAACCTTTGTGGTAAAAATGAGGAGAGAATGCAAAGAAATATTTCTGCTGGTATAACTGCTGGAAAAACGAGGATATTTATGGAGAAACTATGGAGAGATTTCAAAGTTATTTAAGAACGGGACAACATTCGCACAAATCGACGCCGCTATGCAATCACTGATATGATTATTTTTTATGAATTTTCTGTTGCTGTGATCTGATGCAAGGTCATAACAGCAGAGTTCAGGCTCCGCGCGTGCGGAAAGCCTTTGCACAATGATAAAAGGGAGTATTTATGGCGGGTGGAAGTCTTCTGGCACTGATCGATGATATTGCATCGATTCTTGATGATGTCGCGGCGATGAGTAAAGTCGCCGCTAAAAAAACAGCCAGCGTGTTGGGCGACGATCTGGCGCTGAACGCACAGCAGGTTACCGGAGTAAAAGCCGACCGGGAATTACCGATCGTCTGGGCTGTCGCAAAAGGTTCCATGATCAATAAAGCGATTCTGGTTCCTCTGGCGTTACTGATCAGCGCCTTTATTCCCTGGGCGATCACACCTTTACTGATGATTGGCGGCGCCTATCTGTGTTACGAGGGTTTCGAAAAAGTCGCCCACAAATTCATGCCCGGTGACCATCACGAAGAAGAAAAACCGGCGTCGGCTGAGGTAAAAAATGAAGCCGATGCTAAAAAGCAGGAAAAAGAAAAGGTCAAAGGTGCCGTTCGCACTGACTTTATTCTCTCTGCTGAAATCATTGTGATCTCACTGGGGATTGTGTCATCAGCACCTTTCCTTAATCAGGTCACTGTGATGGTGCTGATTGCCGTGGCGATGACTATCGGTGTGTATGGCCTGGTCGGGGCGATTGTGAAAATTGACGACGCCGGTTTGTACCTGAGCAAGCTGAACGGCGAAAGCGGCATGATGAATGCTGTACGCGCCTTCGGACGCGGTATTGTGAATCTCGCGCCCTGGCTGATGAAGATACTGTCGGTTGTCGGCACCATCGCGATGTTCCTGGTCGGCGGCAGCATTATCAGCCATGGTTTACCGTTCATGCACAGCCTGATTGAACCGCTGACACACGGCCATGAGAGTTGGGTTAATACGCTGATTACCGGCGCGACTGATTTGGTCGTTGGTCTGGTGGTGGGTGCCGCGGTACTGGCGCTGGTACTGCTGGGCAAGAAAATGTTTGGTAAGAAGTAAGAAGACAACTTCTTCACGCCCTCCGTTCAACGGAGGGCGTATCACGCCACAATTCTTTAGTTTTTCGACGCGACCAGCATCATAATATCGCTGGTAAATGAGCCGTCAGTTTGGATCTCAAAGTGTTTTATCACATCCTCAGACATCACTTTTTGCAGCTCGCGGATAGCGACGGCGAAATGCTCCGGCGTGCGCATACGCGCTATCCAGCTGGTGAATTCCAGCGGCAGGCGGTCGGTAGTGACTTCGCGGGCAATCAGACCGGCTTCTGAAGCCATGTTCAGCCATTCACCTGGGGAATAGTTGCGGACATGAGAAGTGTCGCGCAGCACTTCAATCGTTTGCAGATAAATATCCAGCAACGGGTGCCCCGGCGATACCACATCCATCATGATGAACTTTCCGCCCGGTTTCAGCACACGCGCCACTTCACGCAGCGCCTGCCCGACATCGTGCCAGTGGTGTGCCGAATAACGGCTGATAATGATATCCGCGCTGCTGTCGTCAAACGGCAGTGACTCCGCAACGCCCTGCTGTACCGTAATGTTATTCAGCTCTTTATCTTTTGCCGCCTGCGCCACGACGTCCAGCATCTGCGCCGACAAATCGTAGGCAACCACATTTTTAACGACCCGTGCAGCCACAAAACTGGCGTGCCCCGCGCCACATCCCAGATCAATCACATGCGCATCCGGAAAAGGTGCCAGCAGCGTCGCCAGACGTTGCAGATCCGCGCCCTGTGAGTGAACGGTACTGGTCAGATAATCTTTTGCCTGCGAGCCAAACTGCTTATCAACGGCCTGAGTATGGGTGTTTTTCATTTTCATCATTGCTCCTGTCTGTCTTGTTTTTTTATTGATTTATTAGGGAAGAACGCGGTTTCAAATGACCTCAAAATCACTATAGGCATTGTTTTATACGGGTACAATATGAGCATTTATACTGGTATAAGTAAGTTCCTGTCTAAGAACTCACGTTTAAGAGGATGTCATGATTGATATCGCAGAGTCGCTCAGTGGCCCCAGGGCGCTGGGAACCTTTTTACGCACACACCGCGAACGGGTGACGCCGGAAATGGTGGGTTTGCCAGGCTCACCCCGTCGCAGAACCAGCGGGCTGAGGCGTGAGGAACTGGCTCAAATCAGCGGTATCAGCGCAACCTGGTATACGTGGATTGAACAGGGACGCGATGTGTCGATTTCAGCCGCCACGCTTGACCGGCTGGCAAAATCGCTGCGTATGGAGCCTGCCGCACGCGAGTATTTATTCAGCCTCGCATCGGTGAAAGACCCTGAGGCGTTGCCGTCTTCCGCCGCGCCGGACGCGGGCCTGAAAGATTACGTCAATCAGCTGACCTGCCCCGGTTATCTGCTCGACAGTTGCTGGAATGTGCTGGCGTGGAATCCGCAGGCGGGTGTGCTCTTCAGCGGCTGGCTGGGCGTGGATGAAAATCCTAATTTGCTGGATTTTATGTTTCTGCATCCGCTGGCGCGCCAGCTGGTGACAAACTGGCCGGAGCGCGCCAAGCGCGTGGTGGCAGAATTTCGGGCTGAAACCAGCCATTACCCTCATTCCGAAGCGGTCCGCCAGGCGGTTCTCCGGTTACGGGAACGCAGCGCCGAATTCAGCCAGTGGTGGACACAACAGGAAGTGCTGGCTCGCGAAGGTGGCGAGCGGCGCTTTAACCATCCGCTGAGCGGTGAAATACGCTACCGGCAGCAAACATTTTTTCCAGCGGGATATGCCGAATGCAAGCTGGTGATGTTGCTGCCGGAAGAATAAAGCGGTTAGCAGACAGCCTGCTGTTTTTTCTGGCTTATTTTTTCTGGCATAACGGGCATTTTCGCCAATTGACAGACGGATACATGATATGTGAGGCTGACTTATTGGTCTCCTCAATAACAGGATAACGCCCGTGCTGACACGCCAGATTTATCAGGATGAAGAAATAGAAATCCGCGTTGCTACGGAGCTGGAAGCCATCACCCACTTTGCCGCCGTTCAGGCCTCGGTGGCTGAAATTGGTGCCTGGGAAAGCTGGTGTACCGATAAATATTCCCCTGATGACAGCCGCAAATATCTCACCGACAGTGAGCAAAAGCGTCATCGCCGGGCAGAATTCAATTTCTGTGTTTTTGAACGCTCCGGCGGGAATCTGATTGGCAGCGTGGGCATCAACCGCATCGTTCAGGAATATAAGTTTTCCAATCTTGGCTATTGGATCCGCACAGGTTATACCGGCCGGGGACTGGCAACGCTGGCGGTCAAAGCCGCTGCGCGTTTTGCGTTTACTGAACTGGAGCTGACCCGTCTGGAAATCGTCGTGATGGATGGCAATGAAAGCAGCCGCAGGGTGGCAGAAAAAGCGGGCGCGACGTCCGAAGGTCTGCACCGCAACCGGCTTTATTATCACGGTCAGCCGCGTGACGCCTGGATGTATTCTTTGATCCCGGGCGATCTCTGAGGCTGGTTTCACAAAAAAGATAAGGCAACAGAACATGACTTTTTCTACCCATACCGTTTCTACACAATGGCTGGCAAAAAATCTGAACTCACCGGATGTCGTCATTATCGATTGTCGTAAATCCAAACCAGGCATTACGCCGCCGGTGGATTTTCATGGCAAATATCTTGAAGCGCACATTCCCAACGCGATTTATGTGGAAGTCGACAGCATTTCTGACTGCTCCACCGGTCTGCCGCATATGATGCCGACCGCAGAGGAATTCGCTGCCTCAATGAGCCGTTTGGGCGTTGCGGATACGCAAACCATCGTGCTGTATGATGAGGGCGATCTGTTCTCCGCGCCCCGCGTGTGGTGGATGCTGACCAGCTTCGGCGCGAAAAGCGTACGCGTGCTGGATGGCGGCCTCAATGCGTGGATTGCTGAAGGGAAACCCATACAAAGCGGCGAGCACATCCGCGTCCCGACCACCTTTAACGCTAAACTGGTGCGTCCGGTTGTCGTCAGTGCGGATCAGGTAAAAGACGCGCTCGGCAAGGTCCAGATTATCGACGCCCGTTCTCTGGCGCGTTTTAAAGCCGAAGCGCCGGAACCGCGTCCGGGCCTGCATGGCGGCCATATTCCGGGCAGCCTCAGCGTTCCGTTTACCGAGCTGACACAAGACGGGCATCTGAAATCGCCACCTGAGCTGAAAGCGACGTTTGAACGGCTGGGCGTTGATCTGAATAAACCGGTGATCACCAGTTGTGGTTCCGGTGTAACCGCAGCGGCGCTGGCGTTCGGACTGGATTCTCTGGGTGTTAAAGATGTGCAGCTTTACGACGGTTCATGGGCTGAATGGGGCGATGTGAACGAAGATTTCCCTATCGAAACGCACTGATTTATCGCTACTCAGATATCGCTACCGGGCGCCCAGGCCCGGTTTTTTATGCAATATTTCAGAGCGTTATGACGTGGTCAGTTCGCGGACGCCAAACTCCTGAGCAATATTTTTCATCAATGTAATCACGCTATAGGCCTGACGCGGCACTTCACTAAACTCTTCAATCAGCAACGGTTTAGCGACCGACTCATGCGAGATTTCATGCAATGCCTGACGCAAAATGGACAGATGTTCCGGAGACGTTTGTGACGAAGTGATCAGCGGCAAACCCGGCACAGCCGCCGTCTGGCCGATAATCACCAGACCGCTGAGCGCTGACGGATCGTGGCGGTGCAATAACGCCAGCGTCACGCAGTCGATCGCCGCCAGATCTGCCCGGTTTTGCTGAACATAATGCAGGGATTCACGATGGCTGCCGGTTGCTGTGGCCTGAGAGAAAAATTTTCCGGCCTGCGCAAGGGGTGCCACCAGCGCCCGCAGGCTGTTGTATCCGGACTGAGAATCGGTGCTGTTGAACGCCAGCCGCCGGTGACGAAAATCAGGCAAATGCAGTTTTGCATCTTCATCACGCGCCAGCAAAAAACTACGGTATCGATAGCCGTCGCAGCCCGGCGCGCGGTAACTGAAGGTGCCGACCAGCTGAACATCCGGCAGGCTTTCTACCAGCGGAAAGCCACAGGTCTGGCTGAGCAGCAGATCCGGCTGCTGCCAGTGAGTGAATAAATCCTGCGGCCAGCTCAGCGATTGCGGTGTGGCAATCAGACCTGCGCGCTTCAGTTTTTCCCGAAGAACACCGGCAAAAGCTTCCACGTCCGGTACAGAAACAGCATACATCGGTAAAGACATCAGCATCATCTGGCCACTCCGTCAGGGGGTTTCCTGCTGATAATCATAGTCGCTGCGCGCGGTTTGCACCGGCTCACGAGTGCTGGCAAACGGATGCGCTTCTACACAAACCGGTTTCTGCGAATGTTGCCTGAACCACTGCCGGTAACCTTTCACCACAAACCCCTCGCTGCGCGCAATATAAGCTTCGCGTTCAGCAAAATACACCTGACGCAGTGCGAACCACGGCACGCCCGGCAAATCGTGATGTACCAGATGATAATTGAGATTAAGAAACAGCAGCCGCCAGATAAAACCGGCCTCATTTAGGGTTGAGCGTGCCTGTGGCGAAAGTTCGGCGCGATGTTCATAAAAAGAACGGACTTTGGTCAGGCTCAGCGCCGGATAGCTCACCGCCAGAATGAAATACCCGGCAGACAGGCCGTGCAGCGACATCCAGTACAACAAACCTGTCAGCAAAACCCCGTGGAAACCCCACATGCCGACTGTGCGCCAGTCACCGCGCAATAACGCTGTCAGCGCGCCGGTCAGCGTGGCGGAAATATCCAGCAGTGGCCCGATCAGCATCCGTCCCGGCAGTGTGTTACGCAGACGAACAACAGCTTTCATCAGCGGCGACAAGCTTTCCCAGCTGGCGCGGCTGAAATAATACGCCTCGGGGTCATCGCCCGGCAGCGTCAGATGTTCATTGCGATGATGCTGTAAATGCGTGTCGCGATATAAACCATAGGGATACCAGACCGCCAGCGGCAGCGTGCCGAGCAGCAGATTCAGCCAGGGTTTACGGGTCGGGTGCCCGTGAATGAGTTCGTGTTGCAGCGACATATACCAGGCCGTGAACCAGATAAGCGCAGGCGTGGCAATCCACGGACCGAGATCTTCCCAGAAATAGACCAGCGCAAACCAGCCGCTGTAAACCGTGGCGATCAGTGTCCAGGTGGGGATTTCCAACCGCCACCAGAAACGGGCGGAGCGGGAAGCAATCTCTGCCCGCTGACGGGCGCTGAGGTAAAACGAAGAGGACGCCATAATGTGCCAGAGTGAGAAAACTTTGGCACATTATCTGGCTGAGGAAAGCTGCCGCTAACTAACTTAAAACGCTATCTATTGCCAGTTAGCGGCTTAAGGCATCAGCCCTGTAAATCCTTTTGCACGGCCTGATTAAATTGCTCCATCGGGCAGAAACCTTGCTTATCAACGGTACAACCTTCGATTTGCAGTGTGACGCGTTCAGGTGGATTTTTCAGACTCAGCGCTACATTGTTGCGCAGCTGACGGGCGGTCGGATATACATACTCGATTTTCATCAGGTCTTTATCGGTCTTTTTATCGTGCCAGCGCTGGAAGACCACGGTCCCATTGATTGGCGTACGTTCGTACTGACCCGGCAGCTGGTAATCCTGGGTTTTCAGTGCCGCAAGCAGTGACGCGATATTGGAATCATGCCCGACCAGCACCGCCAGTTTTGCCTGCTGCGCCGCTTTCTGATCGGCTGTCGTTGCCAGTTTCGGATCCAGCACACCGGAAATAAAGGTCAGCAACGGTTTAGCCGCGTTGGCAGCAATCGCCGGCGAGCCGAACAACGTTTCGTGATAAAGATTTTTGATATCCTCCAGTTTCTTCCACTGCTCCGGCGTCGTTATTTTCCCCCACGCCACGTCTTTCATCGGATAACCTTCGTAGTATTGCAGCATAAACGCATCCGCCGCGCCGGTCGCCATTCGCAGCGGCCCCGTAATACCCGGTTCTTTACCCTGCGTCAGTACGACTTCTGATGGCTGCGAAGCCAGATCGCACTGCTGTTTTTCTTTGCAGGTTTTACTGTTTTTATAATCGAGGATACTTTCCAGCAGCTGGTAATTTGGCTTGAGGCGCTGATTCAGCCCCGCCAGACCGCCCTCGCCAGCATGCTGGTTAACAGAATTCAGCGCGTTGGTTTTGAAAGTATCGTTCACATCAGCGGTGATAATCGGGTTGAACACCGGATCCATTTTGCCGATTTCTACGCGATTAATAACTGAAACGTCGCAGCCCGGGAAAGCACCGGTGGAGAAATGTTTTGCGGTATCAATGGTGCGCGGCAAGCTGTTGGCATAAGTAAAGACCTGCGCACTTTCCGGGCAGCCGGTTGCAGGCAGCAATTTATCTTTCGCCAGCCATGCGCGGAAGTACTGGCCCATATGTTCAGAATTCTGGCCGCCTTTCGGCGTCAGCAACCCGCCTTCCGTTTTCCACACCGGCCAGGTGTGCGTCGTGGATTCGGCGAGCACGTCACCGTAATTGACCAGCGGCGCACGGATACCGTGACGGCTGAGCACCAGGACTTGCTGGAGTTCTAAATTATCAGACTGAGCCGCCTGAGCGGCAGGAAGCGAGAGGGGGAAAACGCAGGCAAGTGCAGATAACGCAAGATAACGGGATGCTTTTTTCACGAGTGATCCTCTTGATGAAGTGTTTTACAGATTCCCTGAAAACAAAAAATCACCGCAGAACCCAACAGATTGATTCTTGCGGTGAATTTTTAGCATAGTGGAATATTCATCAAAATTGGGGGATCAGGTTCACAACCTGTGCCCGGACTTTGTTCAGTCACAAAACTCATTCATAAAGATAGCGCTTCAGAACTGATACCGCAGCCAGGCAAAGAAAACGTTGCCGTTATTGTAGGTTCCCGGAATATACGTCGCCTGAAAGGTCAGTTTGTTATAGCCGATGGAAGCCAGCGGTAACACGATCGGAATAGGAATATAGTTATAGTCGTCACGCGCCGTTACTGCCGCGGTATAACCTAAACCTAACCGAAAGTTTTTATCTTCTGCAGGTGTCCATATTTTTTCCCAGCCATAACCGCCGATCGGTTCCCATTTATTATGGGAGTCTTTAAACGCCATAAAATAAATGCCGTTCCAGTTGCCTTTTTCATCATAACGGGAAATACCATAACCCCCGCCCCATGGACGTTCGTTATAACGATCGGTTTTCTCTTTATCGTATGTCAGACGGTTATGCCAGGTGATCACCGGCAGATACAGATCCTGTGAATCAGAATCATTCCATGTCGTTGAGACTTTATCGGTAAAGTCTGACCACACGTTCGCAGCCAGCGATTTATACTGGATGGTATCCGGATCGCTGACCGGATTAATCCCGCTGTTATTTGCCCACACGGATGAGCTCATACCCAGCGTTAGTATCATACCTGCACAACCGATTACTTTCTTGATCATCATATCTGTAATAGCTCCCTGCGTCAGGAGAGTATCATAGACAAATAATGTCTTTATAAACTAAACAAAGAAGTAACAAAAAACGTCTGTTTATTCAATTTCATGAATTTAAAGTATTTCCGTAATTCATTATAGGAATTATCCCTAAAATAGGTAGGGACTGTTTAGTCAATTAATTTACTTAAAAAACTCACCAATAAGAATAAACCGAAAAACATAACGGGGATTTTCTTAATACTTTCCCCTCACCTTACTCAGACGATTAAAACTGAAAACGGAACCAGCCGAACAGGACGTTCCCTTTGCTGTTGGTTCCCGGCACGTAGGTTGTCTGGAACGTCAGCCTTGAATAGCCTGCTGATACCAGCGGCAGCACCATGGGAAAAGGAATGTAATCATAATTGTCACGGGCTGAAACGGCGGTAATGTACCCTGCCCCTAAGCGGAATTCTTTATCATCAAGCGGCTGCCATATCTTTTCATAAGCGTAACCGGCAACAGGCTCCCATTTATTAAAAGAATCTTTAAAGGCCATCGCATAAATGCCGTGCCAGTTTCCTTTCTCATCATAACGCGAAATACCGTAACCTCCACCCCACGGATGTTCATTATATCCTTCGATTTGTTTTTTGCTGTGTGTATGCCGGTTATGACGAGTTAATACCGGAAGAAAGAGATCTTGCTGCTGCGGTGTATTCCACGTTTCAGCAATATTATTGGTGAATGAATCCCATAAGCCTTCATTATTTTCCTGCGGGGAAACATTCTCCACCGTGGAATTACCGGGGTGATCCTGTGCCTGCACATTAAGGGATATTAATAATGAAAGCATAAAAATTGGGCAAGCGAGTGCTGCACGAATATTCGCGAAAATGATATTTTTCATTGGCGTATAAGCCCTGTTGAGTTGACCTGGGCATTATATGACGATGATTACATATAAATAGTTAATGATTAATTAAGCAACAATCAATTTAATGAATATTAAATAACATAACTATTAAAAAACAGAGAGTTAGCGTTACTTTCGTTGCGGTAAGTCAGACAAAAAAATCCGCAGGCTTTCGCACTGCGGATTTTTATTACTGGAGCTTATTAAGCATCAGCCAAGCTGTTTACGCGCGTTACGGAACATGCGCATCCACGGGCTGTCTTCACCCCACTCTTCCGGATGCCAGGAGTTACTGACGGTACGGAAAACACGCTCAGGGTGCGGCATCATCACAGTAACGCGACCTGACAGGTTGGTCACAGCAGTGATCCCGTTCGGGGAGCCGTTCGGGTTCGCCGGATACGCTTCGGTTGCCTGACCGTTATTATCCACAAAGCGCAGCGCCACCAGATTGCTGTGCTCGATTTGTGCCAGATGCGCAGCGTCACGCACTTCCACATGGCCTTCGCCGTGGGAAACCGCGATTGGCATACGTGAGCCGGCCATCCCCTGCATGAACATCGACGGGCTGGCAGTCACTTCAACCAGGCTAAAACGCGCTTCAAAACGGTCTGACAGGTTACGCACGAAGCGTGGCCAATGTTCTGCGCCCGGGATCAGCTCTTTCAGGTTCGACATCATCTGACAGCCGTTACATACACCCAGCGCCAGCGTTTGCGGGCGGTGGAAGAATTCTTCGAACTCTTCACGCACGCGGTCGTTGAACAGCACTGACTTCGCCCAGCCTTCACCCGCGCCCAGCACATCACCGTAAGAGAATCCGCCGCACGCCACCAGCGTATGGAAATCCTGCAAATCACGGCGACCCGCCAGCAAATCACTCATGTGGACATCAACCGCATCGAAACCGGCACGATGGAAGGCAGCTGCCATTTCAACGTGGGAGTTCACGCCCTGCTCGCGCAGCACGGCAACTTTCGGACGCGCGCCCTTCGCGATGTAAGGTGCAGCCACGTCTTCGTCAGGGGCAAAGTTCAGTTTGACGTTCAGGCCCGGATCCAGATCGTTGGTTTTGGCCTGATGTTCCTGATCGGCACACTCAGGGTTGTCGCGCAAACGCTGCATCTGCCAGGTCGTTTCAGCCCACCAGGTACGCAGCGTGGTGCGGCTTTCGCTGTACACCGGCTTGTCACCCGACGAAATGATGAAACGGTCACCGGTTTCGACGCTGCCGAGGTAATGCGTGCAGTCCGCCAGACCAAAATCAGCCAGCGTTTTCTCAACCGCCTCACGGTCAGACGTACGCACCTGGATTACGGCGCCCAGTTCTTCGTTAAACAATGCCGCCAGCGAATCAGTGCCCAGCGCTGCGATATCTGCGGTCAGACCGCAATGTCCCGCGAAGGCCATTTCAGCCAGCGTCACCAGCAGACCACCGTCGGAACGGTCGTGATAAGCCAGTAATTTCTGCTCAGACACCAGCGCCTGCATAGCGTTGAAGAAACCACCCAGTTGCTGTGCGCTGCGCACATCCGCTGGCGTATTGCCGAGCTGACGGTAAACCTGTGCCAGCGCCGTCGCGCCCAGTGCGTTATGACCAGCACCTAAATCGACCAGCAGCAACGCAGTGTCACCTTTATCGGTGCGCAGTTGCGGCGTCACGGTGTGGCGCACGTCTTCGACGCGGGCAAACGCGGTGATCACCAGCGACAGCGGTGACGTCATCTCGCGTTGTTCATTACCTTCCTGCCAGCGGGTTTTCATCGACATGGAATCTTTGCCCACCGGAATAGTGATACCCAGCGCCGGACAAAGTTCTTCACCCACCGCTTTTACTGCGGCATACAGACCCGCATCTTCGCCCGGGTGACCCGCCGCAGACATCCAGTTAGCAGAAAGCTTAACGCGTTTCAGGCTGCCGATTTCGACGGCGGCAATGTTAGTCAGCGCTTCGCCAACGGCCATGCGGCCAGAAGCGGCGAAGTCCAGCAAGGCAATTGGCGCACGTTCGCCCAGTGACATCGCTTCGCCGTGATAGCTGTCGAGGCTGGCGGTGGTGACCGCACAGTCAGCGACCGGGATCTGCCACGGACCGATCATCTGGTCACGCGCCACCATACCGGTGACGGTGCGGTCGCCGATGGTGATCAGGAAAGTTTTCTCTGCCACGGCTGGCAGGTGCAGAACGCGTTTTACCGCTTCTGCAATCTGAATGTTTTCCGCATTCAGGTCGTCGCCTTTCGCTTTCAGCGTGGTGACATCGCGGGTCATTTTCGGGGTTTTACCCAGCAGAACGTCCAGCGGCATATCAATTGGCTGGTTGTCGAAATGGCTGTCTTCCAGAGAAAGATGCATTTCTTCAGTGGCTTCACCAATCACGGCATAAGGTGCGCGCTCACGCTGGCAGATAGCATCGAACTGTTCCAGCTGAGCCGGAGAAACAGCCAGTACATAGCGTTCCTGCGATTCGTTACACCAGACTTCCAGCGGGCTCATCCCCGGTTCGTCGTTCAGGATGTCGCGCAGCTGGAAACGGCCACCACGGTTGCCATCGCTGACCAGTTCCGGCATGGCGTTGGATAAACCGCCGGCACCGACGTCATGGATAAACAGGATCGGGTTGGCTTCGCCCAGCTGCCAGCAACGGTCGATCACTTCCTGACAACGGCGTTCCATTTCCGGGTTGTCGCGCTGTACGGAAGCAAAATCCAGATCCGCGTCAGACTGACCCGATGCCATGGAAGAAGCCGCACCGCCGCCCAGACCGATATTCATCGCCGGACCACCCAGCACAATCAGTTTTGCGCCAACGGTGATTTCACCTTTCTGCACGTGATCCGCGCGGATGTTGCCAATACCACCGGCCAGCATGATCGGTTTGTGGTAACCGCGCAGCTCAGGGCCGTTGTGGCTGTTGACGTTTTCTTCGTAAGTACGGAAGTAGCCCAGCAGCGCCGGACGACCAAATTCGTTGTTAAACGCTGCGCCGCCCAGCGGGCCGTCGGTCATGATATCCAGCGCAGTAACGATACGATCCGGCTTACCGAAATCTTCTTCCCACGGCTGTTCAAAGCCAGGAATGCGCAGGTTGGAAACAGAGAAACCAACCAGACCGGCTTTCGGTTTTGCGCCGCGCCCCGTTGCACCTTCGTCACGGATTTCACCGCCTGAACCGGTTGCCGCACCCGGCCATG
Source organism: Rahnella sp. AN3-3W3 (assembly GCF_003263545.1). NCBI lineage: Bacteria > Pseudomonadati > Pseudomonadota > Gammaproteobacteria > Enterobacterales > Yersiniaceae > Rahnella > Rahnella sp. AN3-3W3. The sequence goes on along the minus strand of NZ_JYDG01000026.1, from coordinate 50,234 downwards.
GAGAGATCGCCGTCGGGTGGTTATGGGTTTCTACCTTCATCAGGATATGCGCCTGCTCCTGATGGAAATCGTACAGACCGTCTTTCGCATCGGCGTAGAAACGACCGACCTGCGAACCTTCCATCACGGCGGCGTTATCTTTATACGCGGACAGCACGTGATCAGGGGTCTGTTCGAAGGTGTTTTTAATCATCTTGAACAGGGATTTCGGCTGGGTTTCGCCGTCGATAATCCAGTCTGCGTTGAAGATTTTGTGGCGGCAGTGTTCTGAGTTGGCCTGTGCGAACATATACAATTCGATGTCTGTCGGGTTGCGCCCCAACGACGTAAAGGCTTCCATCAGGTAATCAATTTCATCCTGCGCCAGCGCCAGACCTAATTTGGTGTTGGCGGCTTCGAGTGCGCCACGGCCAACGCCGAGGATATCCACATGTTGCACCGGGGTTGGCTGATGCTGCGCGAACAGCGCGCTGGCGTCTTCCAGACGGGTAAACACGGTTTCCATCATGCGGTCATGCAGCAATGCGCCCAGTTCGTTCCACTGTGCTTCGGTCAGTTGCGGTGCCTGAACATAAAATGCCAGACCACGCTCAAGGCGCAGAACCTGTGACAAACCGCAATTGTGGGCGATGTCGGTAGCTTTGGAAGACCAGGGAGAAATGGTGCCCGGACGCGGGGTGACCAGCAATAAACGACCAGAAGGAGCGTGTTCAGCGAGAGAAGGACCGTATTTCAGGAGGCGTTGTAACTTGGTTTGTTCGTCCGAATTCAGCGGTGCGCTGACGTCGGCAAAGTGTACATATTCGGCGTAGATATCGCTGACCGGAAGATGTGCTTCCTGACAACGGGACAACAATTTGTTAATGCGAAAAGCCGACAAAGCGGGCGAACCACGCAGTATTTCCATAATCACAGATCTCTCGTCTTCGAAGACACTGACCACAGTGCTTCATTGGGCGCAACAGGGGGAAAACGCGGGCTATTATAAAGAAAGCTGGCGTCCGACGAAACCGTTTGCGTCGGGAAACTTCATATTCCTTTATAGCCTTACCATTATCATGGCTATTATGAATAAAGTTGCAGACTGCCGTTTTGTTGAGCAAAATGCGTCAGCACTGGGGATATAACCATACTAACTGCACAGCATAGCGTAAAAAAACAAGAGCGCCGCAGCGAGATAACTATTTGACGCGACTAAAAATTAATTATGTTCTGATGGGGATCGCCGCCCTGTTACTGGCACTGGCCTTGTGGCCTGCCGTGCCGTGGCACAGAGGTGAAGGTGACCAGCTGGATCAGATAAAATCCCGTGGAGAATTGCGCGTCAGCACGCTCAATTCTCCACTGACTTTTATGGACTCCCCTGAAGGCAATCTGGGCTTCGATTATGAACTGGCTAAACGCTTCGCAGATTATCTGGGCGTGAAGCTGGTGATTTCTCAGCACACCACCATCGAGAGCATGTTCGACGATCTTGACCATGGTAAAACCGACATGCTGGCTTCCGGTCTGGTGTACAACAATGAGCGCCTGAAAAACTACCGCGCCGGCCCGGAATACTATTCCGTATCGCAGCAGCTGGTTTACCGGCAGGGTGCCGTGCGCCCGAAAAGTTTCGCCGACATCAAAGGCTCGCTGGTAGTGTCTGCCGGCAGTGCGCATATCGCCACGCTGGAGGCTGCCAGCCAAAAATATCCAGACCTCACCTGGACCACCACCGATAAATTGTCACCCCGCGACCTGTTACAACAGGTTGAAAACGGCAAACTCGATTATACGCTGGGGGATTCGGTCACTATCGCCCTGATGCAGCGTGTCTATCCGCGCCTTGCGGTGGCCTTTGATGCCACAGACGATGAACCGGTCACCTGGTATTACCGCAAACAACCTGATGACGACAGCCTTGCTGCCGCTATGCTGGATTTCTTCAGTCAGATTTCAGAGGACGGTACGCTGGAAAAACTGGAGGAAAAATACCTCGGGCACGTGGGCGATTTCGATTATGTCGATACCCGTACTTTCCTGAACGCCATCGACACGACGCTGCCGGATTTGCAGCCGCTGTTTGAAAAATATGCTCAGAACATCGACTGGCGTTTGCTGGCCGCTATCGCTTATCAGGAATCTCACTGGGATCCGCTGGCGAAATCACCGACCGGTGTGCGTGGCGTAATGATGCTGACCCGCGCGACGGCTGGCGGGCTGAATGTCGATGACCGGACAGATGCCGAACAAAGTATCCGTGGCGGTGCGCAGTATCTGTCGCATCTGATGGATAAAATGCCGGGATCTATTCCGCAGGATGAACGGATCTGGTTTGCACTGGCGGCATATAATATGGGCTACGGCCATATGCTGGACGCGCGCAAGCTGACCGCACAGCAAAAGGGGAATCCGGACAGCTGGGCGGATGTGAAACAACGGCTGCCGATGCTTAATCAGAAACGCTTCTTAAGCCGGACGACTTACGGTTATGCCCGCGGCACGCAGGCGTATAATTATGTGGAAAATATCCGCCGCTATCAGCTCAGTCTGGTGGGGTATCTGATGGAAAAAGAGAAGCAGCAGGCGCAGAAGGCGGCGCTACAGGCTCAGCTGGGTCAGGGATATCCGGTAGTGGATGCACAGGAAGCACTGGGGAAATAAGGCCTGAACAGCCTTATTCTTTAGGATTATCAGAAATGATGTCACCGGCCTGAGCTGCGCGCTCTGCCAGCCGCAGCGCTTTTTTCTGGCTGCGGCGAAAACGAAAGAACGCACTCAGCTGTTCAGAACAGGCATCAGCCAGAACGCCCGACGTGATTTCTACCTGATGATTCATGCCGGGATGGCGCAAAACATCCATCAGAGAACCCGCTGCACCGGTTTTGGCATCGGCAGCGCCATACACTACGCGACGGATCCGGCTGTGGACCATTGCGCCGGCGCACATCACGCAAGGCTCAAGAGTGACATACAATATGGCATCCAGCAGTCGGTAGTTTTGCACCGCGCTGCCGCCCTGACGTAACGCCATGATTTCCGCGTGCGCCGTCGGATCATGATGTCCGATAGAACGGTTCCAGCCCTCGCCAATCACCTGATTGTCCAAAACCAGCACGGCGCCCACCGGCACTTCGCCCTCCTCCTGCGCCTTCAGCGCCAGAGTCATTGCGTATTGCATCCAGCGTTCGTCGTCATTTATTTCTGCTAATTCTGTCACTGCCACTTCAACCTCAGTCATTTTAATCCGCGCCATTATACCTTTGTTCGCGCCGCCCGCCCACGGGCCATAATCGATATCGCGCGTACAGTTCATCAGCGATAACAGGAAGTATTACTTAATGATGATAACCCGCGGTTCTGATAGCAGAAATGGCTTATGCCAACAGATAATAACCTTACATTTCATAGTCATTAGATGAGGAAATTAGCCGGGTTAATCTGCGTATTGTTGCGCCAGATCAAATGATGTTACCGGTAACAATATTAAGGTTTCCTTGTACCTACCAAGAGCTGACAACAAGGAAAACAATTATGGCTACTGCAACTTTCTTTATCCCGTCCGTTAACGTTATTGGTTCTGGCGCGCTTAATGATGCGGCTACCGCTATCGCGCAGCATGGTTTCCGCCATGTCCTGATCGTCACGGATAAAGTGTTATTCGATATCGGCGTGGTTAAACAGGTTCAGGAATTACTGGCAAAAAGCGACGTGCAAAGCAGCGTTTATCATGGAACGAACCCTAACCCAACCACCCGCAATGTGCGTGAAGGGCTGGAGATCCTGAAAAAAGATGCCTGCGATTGCGTGATCTCACTTGGCGGCGGTTCACCGCATGACTGCGCCAAAGGTATCGCGTTGCTGGCCACTAACGGCGGCAACATCAATGATTACGAAGGCGTTGACCGTTCTGCTAAACCCCAGTTGCCGCTGATTTCTATCAACACGACTGCCGGTACGGCTTCAGAAATGACGCGTTTTTGCATCATTACCGATGAAGAACGCCATATCAAAATGGCTATCGTGGATAAAAACGTGACGCCGCTGATGTCAGTCAATGACCCGCATCTGATGGTCGGCATGCCAAAAGGGCTGACTGCTGCCACCGGGATGGATGCGCTGACCCACGCGATCGAAGCCTATGTATCCAGCGCGGCAAACCCGATAACGGATGCCTGTGCGCTGAAAGCGATTACCATGATTACCGACTCACTGCGCACTGCAGTGAAAGACGGTAAAAATATGCAGGCTCGCGAAGACATGGCTTACGCACAGTTTCTCGCCGGGATGGCATTTAACAATGCGTCGCTCGGTTATGTACACGCCATGGCGCACCAGTTAGGCGGGTTCTATAACTTGCCGCACGGTGTCTGTAATGCCGTCCTGCTGCCGTTTGTGCAGGAATACAACTCCCGCGTTGCCAGCCCGCGTCTGAAAGACGTTGCTGCCGCGATGCACATTGATGTTTCAGCGATGAGTGATGCCGAAGGTGCAAAAGCCTGTATCGATGCTATCCGTCAGCTGGCGCGTGATGTCGATATTCCTGCCGGATTACGCGACCTGAACGTGAAAGAAGAAGATTTTAATACACTGGCGACCAACGCCCTGAAAGATGCCTGCGCACTGACTAACCCGATTCAGGGTACGCATGCCGATGTGGTAGGGATTTTCAAAGCTGCGTTCTGATTACTAAAGAATATGCCCAAATAAAAACAGGCCAGAAATGGCCTGTTTTTTGTCTGAAACATCCTGCGGTATTTATTCCAGTTGCTGCAATTCGCCCTGCTTGCTGACACGAAAACGGTGCTCGCAAAAGAACAACAGCGGGTTGTCCTGTTTGCTGTCGCTGTAACCACTGTAAAGTTTCAGCGGTGAGCCAATCCGGCTTTCGAGCTGTACAACCTTTTCTTCACCGAGACAGCGCAGAGGCAGCACCCAGCCGCCTTTACCCCGCGCGATACGGCTGCCCACCAGACGTACCTGCGGTAAAAACAGCGATGCTTTATAAACCTGCTGCACCAGGTTCTCAGGAGAACCGGTGATCAGCCACACTTCGGTATCGTCGCTGTCCAGATATTCGCGCAACCGGCGTTGTACCACCGGAAACTCCACCACTTTTTCGCGAAACGCAGTCACGAATTGCAGCTCCAGCGCTTTCAGGCGTGCCTCACTGTGACCAAAGGTAATGGCCCACAGCAACAGACTCATCGGCCAGCGTGTTGCACGCCCCTGAAAGAATAGTCCTGCGCCAATCAGCGGCAATAAAGGCACCACCAGAACCAGGTTCTGCGGCATTTTTTTTAGCAAAAAACGCAGGAAGGTCCCGAACATATCCTGCTGATGCAGTGTTCCATCCAGGTCAAAAAAGACCACCCGTCGATCAGGCTTCGTACTCAATCCATTACTCCTCGGGATCGTTAAACCCCATCAGCCAGGTAAAAATAAAACCAGCTAATACCGTAATGACTAAACCGGCCAGATACAACATCACTTTGCCAGAAATAATGGTCAGCGCCAGCGGCAACCCGGAAATACCAAAAGTGATGACCGTAGCGACTTTCCAGTAACAGATTAGCGCGCCGCCCACGGCCCCGCCCAGACAGGCGCCAATAAATGGCCGGCCAAGCGGCAGCGTCACCCCGAAAATCAACGGTTCGCCGATGCCCAGTATTCCCACCGGCAGCGCACCTTTAATCACTTTTTTCAGCCGTGCGTTACGCGTTTTCATGTAAACCGCAATCGCCGCGCCGACCTGTCCGACACCCGCCATCGCCAGAATAGGCAACAGCGGATTGGAACCGTGCGCCTGAATAAGCTCTACGTGGATGGGCACCAGCCCCTGATGAAGCCCGGAAAGCACCAGCGGCAGAAAGGCTCCGGCCAGCACTGCACCCACAAGTAATCCGCCTTTGTCGATAGCAATATTGACGCCGTGCGCGATGCCGTCAGAGATATAACCGCCGATCGGCTGGAGGATAACAATTGCCAGCGTCGCAGTGATAAGCGTGGTGATCAGCGGATTTAGGATCAGTTCGACCGATTCAGGCAGCCACTGGCGCAGCCGTTTTTCGAGCCAGCACATCAGCGCGACGACCAGCAAGACGGCAATCACCCCGCCACGCCCCGGCTGTAATGTTTCGCCAAACAGCGTAATTTGCGCCAGCGCCGGACTGGAAAGGATCCCCGCCATCACGCCGCCCATTGCCTGTGAACCGCCAAACACGCGGGCAGCATTCACACCGACCAGAATATTCATGATGGCAAATACAGCGCCGCCGAATATCGCCAGCAGGCCGAGAATATTAGGATAATCAGTCGCAATGGAACCGGCGATATCAGGCCGTTTGAGCAGATTAATAATGCCCATAATCAGACCTGAAGCGATAAATGCCGGGATCAGCGGGATGAAAACATCCGCCAGTTTTCGCAGCGCGCCACTCATCGGCGCTGAGTATTTGGCTTTGGCACTGGCTTTGTTGCGGGCTATATCACTTTCACCCGCCGCACTGGCTGCTCCCGCAGGGCTCAGCAACAGGCGCATGGCGTCCACGACTTTGGCTGCTGCCCCCGGCCCGACGATAAACTGATGCTGCTCGCCCTGCCTGAGATAACCTTTAATCCCCTCCAGCGTTTTCAGGCTGGTCAGATCCAGGCGCGCATCGTCAAAAACTTCCACACGTACACGGGTCATGCAGTTTTCCAGCTTGCTGATATTCCCTTCGCCGCCCACACCCTGCAAAATCTTAGAAGCCAGCAGGTGAGTTTTATCCATTGCTGTCGCCATGCTTTTCTCCTGATTTAGCCCGCCAGCGCGGCACGAAGGTAGCCGTTATGTTGCTCCAGACGCGCTTTTGCCTGTGGTGCATCAATGCCCGCCAGTAACATGAGAATGGCCGGTTTCACTTCGAAATCAGTCTGAGAAAGCGCCAGTTCAGCATCACTGCGTGCCGCGCCGGTGGCTTCCACAACAATGCGGCAGGCACGATCGACCAGTTTGACGTTGGTCGCTTTCACGTCGACCATCAGGTTCTGATAGACCTTGCCGGTTTTCACCATCGCACCGGTAGAAATCATGTTCAGTACCAGTTTCTGCGCAGTACCGGATTTCAGACGAGTGGAACCGGTCAGCGCCTCGGGCCCGACAACGGGAGAAATGGCGATCGTCGCTTCCTGCGCAATCGGTGAATCCGGATTACAGGAAATCGCCACCGTGGCACAACCCAGTTCCGTGGCGTAGCGCAACGCGCCGATCACGTAAGGTGTGCGGCCGCTCGCCGCTAATCCGACAACGGTGTCATCCGCGCTCAGATGCAGATTCTTTAAATCTTCAACGCCCAGCGCTTCGCTGTCTTCGGCCCCTTCTACCGCTTTGAGTAGTGCACCGGGACCACCGGCAATCAGGCCGATAACTATGCCGTGCGGCACGCCGAACGTTGGCGGACATTCCGATGCATCGAGAACGCCCAGACGCCCGCTGGTCCCCGCGCCGAGATAAATCAGACGACCGCCCGCTTTAAATGAAGCCGCGGCTTTATCGATCGCCTGCGCTATTTGCGGCAGAACTTTACTGATGGCCTCAGGAACTTTGCGGTCTTCCTGATTGAAACAGGTGGCTAATTCCAGTGAAGACATTTCATCTAAGTTGATCGTATCCGGATTACGGCTCTCGGAAACGAGTGCGCCTAAGTTAAGGGGACTGTTCATGTTTTTCTCCTGAATTTTTAATTCAAATTTATTGCATAATACTTGAATATTTTATTCATCATTGCGAGGAATATTTGCTATTTTAGATAACATAATCCGCAAAACGTGACCTACGTATTCTGAGAAGCCGGGATAAGCCACCATGAGTTGTATGATCCGTATCCGCCAGTTGTATCCGACACTGGCACAAAATGACCGTAAACTGGCTGATTTTTTACTGGCTCAGCCGGAAAAAGCGCGTCATATGAGCTCACAAAAACTGGCCGAAATGGCGGGAGTCAGCCAGTCAGGCGTGGTGAAGTTCGCGCAAAAACTCGGTTATAAAGGCTTTCCTGCGCTGAAACTCGCCATGAGCGAATCCCTGGCATCCCCCAAAAACAGCGAACCTGTCACCGTACACAATCAGATCCTGAGCACCGACAGTCTGCACATTGTGGGCGAGAAACTACTGACAGAAAAACAATCGGCTTTGCGCGCAACGCTCGATATCAACAGCGAGCCCCGTTTGCAAATCGCATTGTCGATGCTGAGCAGTGCCCGAAAAATCATTCTGACGGGCATCGGGGCATCCGCACTGGTGGCTAAGGATCTGGCGTATAAGCTGTTGAAAATTGGCGTCACGGCCATCGCGGAGTCGGACACACATGTGCTGATTGCTACAGCTCAGGCGCTTTCAAAGGAAGATTTATTGCTGGCGATTTCGTTCAGCGGTGAACGCAGCGAAATCAATCTGGCGGCACGGGTTGCCCGGGAAAGTGGCGCTAAGGTACTGGCGATCACCGGGTTTTCACCCAATACCCTGCAACAACAGGCCGATCACTGTTTGTACACCGTCGCAGATTTACCTACCACACGCGGAGCCGCGCTGTCGGCCACAACGGCACAATATTCACTGACCGATCTGCTGTTTGTTGCGCTGGTTCAGCAGGATACCGAACATGCACCGGAGCGGATCCGCCACAGCGAAGAACTGGTCAAAAAGCTGGTTTGATCAGGATCATTCGGGGAGCGGAAAGGCACTGACGTAGATCCTGTGCCAGCGCAATTCTGCTATACTGCGCGCCCTGATAACTGAACGATATGAGAAAACGCCATGGCCCTGCTGATCACACACAAATGCATTAATTGCGATATGTGCGAACCGGAGTGCCCGAATCAGGCAATCTCGATGGGCAATGATATTTATGAAATTGACAGCGATCGTTGCACGGAATGTGTCGGTCATTACGACAAACCGACCTGTCAGAGTGTCTGCCCAATCGACAATACCATCATCATCAATCCGCAACACATCGAAACTAACGAACAGCTTTGGGATAAGTTTGTGGTATTGCATCACGCCGTTTAACTGACGGAATGATGCAACAAATCAGTTTTCAATAATAACCGTCGCACAGGCATAACGGCGCTCATCGGCAAGCGTGACATGTACCGATTTCACGCCCATTTCCGCCGCCATTTCTGCCGCGCGGGCATGAAAAACCAGCCCCGGCTTACCCAGCACATCATTGACGACTTCAAACTGCTCAAATGCCAGGCCGTTGCGGATACCGGTTCCCAGCGCTTTAGCTGCGGCTTCCTTCACGGCAAACCGCTTCGCCAGAAAACGAACCGGCTGCTGATGTTGCTGATAAACAGCCCATTCATTGGCGCATAAAATACGCTTCGCCAGCCGGTCGCCGCTGCGTTCAATCACTGCTTCGATACGGGAAATTTCAACAATATCCGTACCTAAACCTAAAATGCTCATTACCGGCGGGCTTCTCTCATCAGATTTTTCATTTCACGTACTGCACCGGATAAGCCGTCGATAACCGCCTGACCGATGATAGCGTGGCCGATATTCAGCTCATGCATTTCCGGCAGTGCCGCGATCGGCTGCACGTTATGATACGTCAGCCCGTGACCGGCGTTCACTTTCAAACCTTTGCCTGCTGCATAAGCCGCGCCCTGCTTAATACGTTCCAGCTCAGCCTGACGCTCAAGATCAGTCTTCGCTTCCGCATACGCACCGGTATGAATTTCGATGTAAGGCGCACCGACCGCGACAGCAGCATCAATCTGGCGCAAATCCGGGTCGATAAACAGGGAAACCAGAATGCCCGCTTCGCTCAGACGGGAAACGGCAACGGTCATTTTATCTATCTGACCGGCGACATCCAGACCGCCTTCGGTAGTCACTTCCTCGCGTTTTTCCGGCACCAGGCAGCAGAAATGCGGCAAAACTTCGCAGGCAATCCCGACCATTTCATCGGTGACAGCCATTTCGAGATTCATGCGGGTTTGGATAGTCTGACGCAGAAGGCGCACGTCGCGGTCGGTGATATGACGGCGATCCTCACGCAGGTGGACGGTGATCCCATCAGCACCAGCCTGTTCAGCGATGAATGCCGCCTGAACCGGATCAGGGTAAGCCGTACCGCGTGCATTACGCAGTGTCGCGATGTGATCAATGTTAACGCCCAACAGCAACTCAGCCATAACAGCTCCAGATTTGAGAATGAATTGATTTATGAGTGGATCAGAAAAGCTAATTTCTGCAGTTTACACCCTTGAGAGTAGCGACGTGTAGCCCGGAATCTGATTTAGCTGGAAGAATTGTCAGAAGGTGAGACAGGCTTTTTGACCTGAAACTGGCGAAATAGCTCACGACTTTTCAGGGGCTTGCCACCGAGATAGGGTTTCAGTGCCATGCGGGTAAAACGTTTTGCAGCACGCAGCGTGAAAACATCCGGAAAATCCCGGCTGGCCAGCGCTTTCAAATCACGCCCGGTAAAGCTGGAATTATCAATGACCAGACTGGCGATAAAGCCTTTTTCTTCACGATAGCGGTAGGTCATGGTGTCGCTGACTTCTTCGCCACTGCCCGCGCAATGCAGGAAATCCACGCCATAGCCCAAATGGTGTAAAAGCGAGAGTTCAAACTGACGCAAAGCGTACTCAGGCGAACCACTGGCGCTGGCAAGATTTTGCAGACAATTAAGATAGTCGAAGAATAACGAAGAGTAATTAGCTTCCTGCTCAAGTACGCGGGAAACGAGTTCATTGACGTACAGGCCGCTGTAAAGCATCAGACCTGAAAGGGGAAGTGCCAGAGAAACCGGCTCGGCATTGCGCAGGGTTTTGACTTCTCCCCGCCCGCTCCAGCGAACCAGTAAAGGCGTAAAAGGCTGCAGGCAGCCTTTTAAATTGGACCGGCGGCCACGCGCACCTTTAGCCAGTATGCGTACCCGCCCTTGTCCCTCAGTGAATAAATCCAGCATGAGACTGGTTTCACTGTAAGGTCGCCCATGCAAAACAAATGCGCGTTGCCAGCCTTCCATAGGCGCGGACCTTATAAGTCGTCTACATAACCCAGGCTACGCAGCGCACGTTCGTCGTCTGCCCAGCCGGATTTGACCTTAACCCACAACTCAAGATGGACTTTCGCTTCAAACATGTTTTCCATGTCCTGGCGGGCTTCAATGCCAATCGTCTTGATTTTAGAGCCTTTGTTGCCGATAACCATTTTCTTCTGGCCTTCGCGTTCTACCAGAATCAGGCCATTGATATCGTAACCGCCGCGTTCATTGCTGACGAAGCGTTCGATTTCTACGGTCACGGAATACGGCAATTCTTCGCCGAGGAAACGCATCAGTTTTTCACGGATGATTTCAGAGGCCATGAAGCGCTGTGAACGGTCAGTGATGTAATCTTCCGGGAAGTGGTGAACCGCTTCCGGCAGACGTTTGCGCACCAGAGCTGCAATGGTATCCACGTTGGTGCCTTTCTCTGCTGAGATAGGCACGATATCAACGAAGTTCATCTGCTCACTCAGGAATTGCAAATGTGGCAGCAATTTAGACTTATCGGTGACGTTATCAATCTTATTGATTGCCAGCAGAACCGGTGATTTCAAATCACGCAGTTTGTTGACCACCATTTCGTCATCCGGAGTCCAGTGAGTGCCTTCAACCACGAAGATCACCAGTTCTACATCACCAATCGAGCTGCTTGCAGCGCGGTTCATCAGACGGTTAATGGCACGTTTTTCTTCGATGTGCAGCCCCGGGGTGTCCACGTAGATAGCCTGGTATGGCCCTTCGGTGTGGATACCCATGATGCGGTGACGCGTAGTTTGCGGTTTGCGGGAAGTAATGGAGATTTTCTGCCCCAATAATTCATTCAGCAAGGTAGATTTACCGACGTTAGGACGGCCTACGATTGCAACAAAACCACAGTAATTCTTTTCTTCGCTCATTCAAGCTCCAGCTGTATCAGCGCTTGTTCCGCTGCCGCCTGCTCGGCTTTACGGCGGCTTGAACCGGTTCCTACAACCGGCTGGTTCAAGCCACTGACCTGGCAGTGGATGGTAAACTCCTGATCGTGCGCTTCACCGCGAACCTGCACAACCAGATAAGAAGGCAACGGCAGATGACGACCTTGCAAAAACTCCTGTAAACGGGTTTTTGGGTCTTTCTGCTTATCACCGGGACTGATTTCGTCTAAACGACTACGGTACCAATCGAGAATCAGCTTTTCGACGGTCTGGATATCACTGTCCAGGAACACGCCGCCAATGAGTGCCTCCACCGTATCCGCAAGAATCGACTCGCGGCGGAAACCACCACTTTTCAATTCGCCCGGCCCTAAGCGTAAGCATTCGCCGAGATCGAATTCACGTGCCATTTCAGCTAACGTATTTCCACGTACCAGCGTGGCACGCATACGACTCATATCGCCCTCGTCTACACGAGGAAAGCGATGGTACAGCGCGTTAGCTATTACATAACTAAGAATTGAGTCACCCAGGAACTCTAAACGCTCATTGTGTTTACTGCTTGCGCTGCGGTGAGTCAGTGCCTGCAATAAAAGCTCCTGCTGTTGAAAAGTGTAGCCCAGCTTCCGCTGAAGCCTGTTTATTACGATGGGATTCATGAGTTACCAATAGATCAAGAATGCGTCAAAAACTTCAGCATACGGAACAGGCCTGCTTCGCCCTAAGCCAATCCAAAGCTGTTTCGTTTGCAGTGGCTCCTCCTGTTCGTTTTAAATAAAAACGTAAAATCAGGGGAGCCAACTTTTATCGCCCGAAAGGATATTCTACAACGAGTGGAAATATAATGCTGCGCTAACGGGCACCATTAATTAATGAATTCCACCGATACGGCTTAAACGAACACCGGTAGGCCATTCACCTTCCTGTTTTTTAAAGCTCATCCAAATTGCAGACGCTTTACCCACTAAATTCTTTTCAGGTACAAAGCCCCAATAACGGCTGTCAGCGCTGTTATCACGGTTATCGCCCATCATGAAATAATGGCCGGCAGGAACGACCCATGTCCCCAGCGGTTGGCCCGGTTGCTGATAATACGCACCCAGTTGGTCACGCGCGCCCGGCACAGTCAGAATACGATGCGTGACATTCCCCAGCGTTTCATTACGCTGAACAAGACGGACACCGTCTTGCGGAACATTGCCTGTCGGTGGCGTTTCAAAGAAACCACTGCTGGCTTCGCCACCAGAAGACTGACCGAAAGTCTGCACGAAATCGCTGGCAACGCCGGTGTCATAAGTCACCGCCAGCGCCGTGTTGCAATTTTTGCCGCTGTCGCAGGCTGGCTGAACGGTCACCTGCTTGCTGAACGGATCGTAAGTCACCCGGTCGCCTGGCAAACCGACCAGACGTTTAATATAGTCCACGCTTGGATTGAGCGGATATTTAAATACCACCACATCGCCGCGTTTTGGTTCACCGGTCGGGATAAGCTTGGTCTGGGTAATAGGATCCTTCAGACCATAAGCATATTTCTCAACCACAATGAAATCGCCAATAAGCAGCGTTGGCATCATAGAGCCAGATGGGATCTGGAACGGTTCATAAATAAATGAACGCACCACAAACACAACTAACAATACCGGGAATACAGAAGCACAGGTTTCCACCCAGCCTGGCTGCTTCGCGACTTTGCTCAGCGTTGTATCGTCAACCGCCCCGCCCGTTTCAGCCTTAATTTTCGCAATTTTAGCCCGGCGTGCAGGTGCCAGCTTGAAACGATCAAGGCACCAGATAATCCCTGAAACCAGCGTTGCAATCGCCAGGATCAAGGCAAACATGTTAGCCATGCATACTCCCTACAACTCAATGAGGATTTATTTGCTTTCTTTACCCACGTGAAGAATGGCCAGGAACGCTTCCTGCGGTAACTCAACGTTACCCACTTGTTTCATGCGTTTCTTACCGTCTTTCTGCTTCTGCAGAAGTTTCTTCTTACGGCTGACGTCACCGCCATAACATTTGGCGAGAACGTTTTTACGTAATTGCTTCACGGTGGAACGGGCAATGATGTGAGCACCAATTGCCGCCTGAATAGCAATGTCGAACTGCTGACGCGGGATCAGTTCCTGCATCTTCTCAACCAGCTGGCGTCCACGGAACTGTGAATTGCCACGGTGAGTAATCAGTGCCAGTGCATCCACACGGTCGCCGTTGATTAGAACATCAACACGTACCATGTCAGAAGCCTGAAAACGTTTGAAATTGTAATCGAGGGACGCATAGCCGCGCGATGTTGATTTCAGACGGTCGAAGAAATCGAGGACTACTTCAGCCATCGGAATTTCATACGTCAGCGCAACCTGATTGCCGTGATAGACCATATTGGTCTGCACGCCACGTTTCTCAATACACAAGGTGATCACGCTGCCCAGATATTCCTGCGGCATCAGCATGTGACACTCGGCAATTGGCTCGCGTAATTCCAGAATGTTATTCAGCGCCGGAAGTTTAGACGGGCTGTCGACATAAATGGTTTCGTTGCCGGTGGTCAGAACTTCGTACACAACGGTTGGTGCCGTAGTGATCAAGTCCAGATCGTATTCACGTTCCAGACGTTCCTGAATGATTTCCATGTGCAGCAGACCGAGGAAACCACAACGGAAACCAAAGCCCAGCGCGGTAGAACTTTCCGGTTCATAGAACAGGGAAGCATCGTTGAGGCTCAATTTGCCTAACGCATCACGGAAGTTTTCATAGTCATCGGAACTGACCGGGAACAGACCGGCATATACCTGAGGTTTCACTTTCTTGAAACCAGGCAAAGCCTTTTCTGCAGGCTGACGAGCCAGCGTCAGGGTATCGCCCACTGGTGCGCCAAGGATGTCTTTGATCGCACAAACCAGCCAGCCTACTTCGCCGCAGTTCAGAATGTCTTTATCAACACGTTTAGGCGTGAAGATACCCAGACGATCGGCGTTATACACCTGTCCGGTACTCATTACTTTGATTTTGTCGCCCTTTCTCATGGTGCCGTTTTTGATACGCACCAGAGAAACAACGCCAAGATAGTTGTCGAACCAGGAGTCGATGATCAGTGCCTGCAATGGCGCATCAGGATCACCTTCCGGTGGCGGAACATCACGCACCAGACGCTCCAGAACTTCAGGCACACCCACACCGGTTTTAGCTGAACAACGGACTGCATCCGTCGCATCAATTCCCACGATGTCTTCGATTTCCTGAGCTGCGCGGTCAGGATCAGCAGCAGGCAAATCGATTTTGTTCAGAACCGGAACTACTTCCAGATCCATTTCCATCGCGGTGTAGCAGTTCGCCAGCGTCTGCGCTTCTACGCCCTGCCCCGCATCCACGACCAGCAATGCGCCTTCACAAGCGGCCAGTGATCGGGAAACTTCGTAGGAGAAGTCGACATGTCCGGGAGTATCGATAAAGTTCAGGTGGTAAACCTGCCCATCTTTCGCTTTGTAATCGAGCGTCACGCTTTGCGCTTTGATGGTGATACCGCGCTCGCGCTCAAGATCCATAGAATCGAGAACCTGCGCTTCCATTTCACGATCGGACAAGCCGCCGCAAATTTGAATAATACGGTCTGACAGCGTCGACTTACCGTGGTCAATGTGGGCAATAATGGAGAAATTTCGTATATGCTTCATTATAAAAGTTTTTCTACCTTGGTATTTCTGAATCATTCGCCATGAACATACAGCGACGGTTTGTAGGTTGGCTGTCTTTCGCCTAAGTCGCAGCATTCTACATGCCAGCACCGTGAAAACCTAGTCTCGGTACATCCTAACTCCAGATTATGCGTGCTTTTTCTGAAGGAAATCCTCACATTTTCATTTGTTTTCATTCCCGGACTGTTCTTTCAGCGTCGCCCTGACTTTTTTTGGGCATTTCGTCTGTGTTTTTTAGACTCAGGCAGGTTTTAGGAAAATGCCCATATACAAAAACGCACTTGAACACCTAATATATTGTTATAAAAGAAATTACATTATTCCAATTCACAAAGTTTTAATTCTCATTCTTCCTATTCATTCGTTTTTTATTATTAATTCAATCCGGTCACAAGGTTATCAATATGATCAATGAAGGGCGGCTGCTCAGTCAGCATGGCTTTGCCAAAGCCAACTCTTGGATCACTCTGGTCCTTTCAGTGCTTTTGCTGGTGGGCGGTGCCGTACAAATCGCTTTTTTCCTCGCCTTCGGCCATACCGCTGACGGGCTGCATAGCGTGGTGGTATCTGCCTTGCTGAGCATTGCGCTCGGTGTCGTACTTATTTTACTAAGACGTTTGATTCGACCGAATCAGGTGTATCAGCTTCATGAAAATGGTATTTTGGTTATAAGCCAGCTAGATAAAAAGAACCGATTTATTCCGTTCGACAGAATCTCGGATATATACCGTTTCAGAACGGGTAAATATACACGCCGCATTTTAAATACGATGATGTTCCGTGAGGAAAATAGCAAAACATGGCACCGGATCACGCCGAACATTGCTAATTCAGAACGGCTGATTGATGTTATTAAGAATGAACAACTGATGTTCCGTGGCCCCTGGGCTTTGAATACGCTGGCGCAGGGCGGAGACATTCTTTTTACCAGCATGGTAAATTCGCACTGCGGACTGAAACGGTTTATCGGCTCTAACCTTCTGACAATGAACGAGAAAAGGATCCGGCTGAGTGCATTAATGCTGACCACCGATGAAGGGAAGACAATACCCGTTCAAGACATTCAGTTTATCAGCGGCGGGAGCAACAGCCCGTTAATCAGATTGCTTGATAAACACGGTCGGATTTTGTTCTCTGTTGCCTATACTTCACTCTCCAGTGCCGATCTTTTCATCGCCCTGATTGAGCATATGATTCAGAACCGTATCCCGGTCAGAAACTAAAAATGCCACTGGCTCGTCTGAGTCAGTGGCATTTGTTTTCGCATCGTTCCGGGTAGCACGAAAGAAGTCACATATTACGAAGGAAGCTCGTTATCCGCAGAATAACGGAATGCGTTCGGCGGTAATCCCACCTGCAAAACCACCGGCTGATAGCCCGATTTACCGTCGACTTTTGCCGCCAGTGCTTTGGCGATGATAAAGCCCAGACCGCCGCCCAGCGCGGCACCGATCACTGCGTACATGTCTGCTTTAAACAGAGCCTGCAGTATTCCGCCTCCGGCAATCACCCCAAACAGCGGTGTCATATAGACCAGAAATGCAGAGCGTAGCAAACTGCCCTCAGGTATTCCCAGTTCAACTTTTTGCCCCGGTTCCAGGGGCTCAGCAAAACTGACCTGAAGATTATGGCCAGTCTGTGGTCCCAGTTCATTCAGCACCCGGGCACCACAACCTGAACGCGAATGGCAGCTACTGCAACCCGACTGCGTTTCACAGCGCAGTGATGCAATACCGTTTTGCCACGACACCACAGTGGCCCATTCTTTCATCATAAAATCACCCGGATTTATTTAGCCAAAAGTCATTTGGCAGAGAAAACAATGCTTTCAGCAATACGTTTTGCTGTGGAAGGCGGCAATTCACCGACGACAGTAATCTCATTACCGTTACGAACTTCCGTTTGTACGGTTCTTCGCCCTTGTCTGATTAACTGCTCAGAGGGGCCGTTAGTGGTAGCACAGATATTGACAGAGAAGCTGAACAATCCGTCAGTATACAAACGGGATTCTATCGTGACTGGCATATTTGGCAAGCTTCTGCGACTGCTCGCCACTTCAGCTACCCCCGCCGGAAGCCATTTCACTTGCCATCCAAACTTAATCGGCTCAGAAGCAGGTAACGAAAGTACCGGCGGCAGATTTGCTTTCTCAAGATCAGCAAGAGCCACTATGACTTGATTACCATCATCAAAGCTGATGACCCTGAACTGTTCCAGCGTTTCGCCATCGCGATCTAATAAATCCACACGCATTGGCAACTTAGTCTGCTCATCAATCCAGATAACATAGCTGAACCTTGTGCCATCACGCGAAACCACGCGGATCACCTGGCTCAGACGGTCTGCGGCACGCGCGCGACCTACGGCGATGAAATCATAGTATTTTGACAGCTGGGAAAAATCGCTGAATACAATGGAGGGCAGGGAATCAACAATATGATCGCCATCCAGAGTAAAAGGCTGAAGCCCGGTCTCGAAGTAGCTGATGTCTTTTCCGCGCTGGACAATTTCACGGCGCGGACCATCCATCAGTACCAGTTGAGCCAGCGAGGATTGATTAGAAACAGCATGACGATAGCGAAAGGAATCTATCCCTTGCTTCGTGATGTTGATAAAACCCATTTCATAATTCAGCGACTGACTGGCTTTACCCATCCCTTGTAATAACGCCTCGGAAGTGGGATCTGCCGAGGCGATACTTGGAGTAAGCAGGCTGCCCGTCACTAAACAAGCGGCAAACCAAAATTGCTTCATTACTGCGTTTGCGTTCCTAAAGACTGAGTTCCTGGGACCTGAACAGCGGCTTGCTGTGGAGTGACAGGTTCGAGCTGAAGTTGCTCAGAATGCAAGCGGCGTTGCAGTTCGTAATCCTGCAACATAGCATTGATACGCTTACGTTGCTCCTGCACATTTTGTTGCCCGCTGGTGGTATTGCCTTCATTTGGCACGCCGAAGCTGACCGGAGAGGCTTTACCCATCATTGGCAAAGTATTAAATGCTGGCGTTTCCGGAGAAGCGCCAGATGCGTCAGGCTGGTTATAGTGCTGCACACCGACAATCACAGCCAGCGATACGCAAGCAGCTACGCCAACCTGAGTCAGCTGGCTCGCCCAAGGGCGCACCTTCTGCCAGAAAGGCATTTTTTGCCAGGTATGAGGCTGAGGCTGCGATTCTGTTGCGGAACCCGGCACCAGTTTAACCGGCTCGTTTGCCAGCGCTGCGGCCACACGGTCTGCGATATCCAGATGCACCACATTCCCAATATCACCGCGTAAGGTATCGCGGATCAAATGATAACTCTGCCAGTCTTGCTGAAGCTTGGAATCTGTTGATAAAGAACTCAACAGTTCAGAATCAATGGCTTCACCATCCATCAGAGCGGAAAGCTTTTCTTTCTGCATGCCTAAGTACCCTTCCTGTGTCCGTCATCTCTAACGCTGGATGAGCGGCTGAACCTTGTTATCAATTGCTTCCCGGGCACGGAATATACGGGATCTTACCGTACCCACCGGACAATCCATGATGGCGGCTATTTCTTCGTAGCTCAATCCATCTAACTCCCTTAAGGTGATCGCCATGCGAAGATCTTCAGGAAGTGCTTCAATAGTACGGAAAACTATCTGTCGTAATTCTTCAGACAACATTAAGTTCTCAGGGTTCGAAATTTCTTTCAGGGCACCGCCACTTTCGAAATTCTCGGCATCGTTCGCATCGACATCACTGGATGGCGGACGACGCCCCTGAGCAACCAGATAATTTTTCGCTGTGTTGACTGCAATACGATACAGCCAGGTATAAAAAGCACTGTCGCCGCGGAAAGATTCCAGCGCACGATACGCTTTGATAAAAGATTCCTGAACCACATCAGGCACATCGCCTTGTGGCACGTAGCGGGATACAAGGCTCGCTACTTTATGCTGGTAACGAATAACCAGTAAATTGAACGATTTTTGATCACCCTTCTGGACCCGCTCAACCAGAACTTGATCGGCTAACTGCTCGCTCATCCGAGGTAAAATCTCCCCAAAACTATCTCCGCGCTTAGAATCGTACTGCCAGCTTTCATCATTATATTCCTGAGCAAGTACTGCTTGGAGTTCACATGGAACGATTAGTTCCACATCGCCATTGTTTTTTCTATTGAAGTCTTAAGCCCGTGGCTTTTGCACGGAGGTTTAGGCTAACATGAATTTCCCTCTTCTTCTGCAAACATCATACGTTATGCAACCTTCATCTGAATTTGTTAGCGATGTATTGATAATCGGAAGTGGCGCTGCGGGCCTTTCTCTGGCTTTGCGACTTGCAGACCACTGTCACGTCACTGTTCTCAGTAAAGGCCCCCTCAACGAAGGCTCTACGTTTTACGCCCAGGGCGGAATTGCCGCCGTTTTCGACGAAGCAGACAGCATTGCCTCACATGTTGATGACACATTAATTGCCGGCGCAGGCTTATGCGATAAAGAAGCTGTTGAATTTATCGCCAGCAATGCACGACATTGTGTGCAATGGTTGATCGACCAGGGCGTCCTGTTTGATACCGAAACCAACGCGAGCTCAGAAGAGCGTTATCATCTGACACGCGAAGGCGGTCACAGCCACCGTAGGATCCTGCATGCTGCTGATGCTACAGGTAAAGAAGTAGAGACTACGCTGGTTGGGAAAGCAAGGGCGCACGCCAATATTTGCGTGAAAGAACGCTATAATGCCGTTGATTTAATTACCTCAAGCAAACTTGGATTACCGGGCACCCAACGCGTGGTCGGTGCCTATGTCTGGAACCGCGATAAAGAGCATGTTGAAACACTGCGCGCCAAAGCCGTTGTTCTCGCCACAGGCGGTGCCGCTAAGGTGTATCAGTACACCACTAACCCGGATATCTCTTCAGGCGATGGCGTCGCCATGGCGTGGCGTGCAGGTTGTCGGGTTGCCAATCTGGAATTCAATCAGTTCCATCCGACCTGTCTTTATCATCCTCAGGCGCGTAACTTCCTGCTGACCGAAGCGCTGCGTGGCGAAGGTGCCCTGCTCAAACGTCCGGATGGCACGCGGTTTATGCCTGATTTCGATGAAAGAGGCGAACTGGCGCCGCGTGATGTTGTTGCACGTGCTATCGACCATGAAATGAAACGTCTCGGTGCAGACTGCATGTATCTCGATATCAGCCATCGCCCGCCGGAATTCATTAAGCATCATTTCCCGATGATTGATGAAAAGCTGCAATCGCTGGGCATCGATCTGACCAGACAGCCCATTCCGATCGTGCCGGCTGCGCATTACACCTGCGGCGGCGTGATGGTAGACCAGCACGGTCGTACCGATCTCGATGGTTTGTATGCGATTGGCGAAGTCAGCTATACCGGTTTGCATGGCGCTAACCGTCTGGCTTCTAACTCACTGCTGGAATGTGTAGTGTACGGCTGGTCGGCAGCGGAAGACATTATTAAGCGCCTGCCTCATGCCAAGCTGGCAAAAAACATTCCGCAGTGGGATGAAAGCCGGGTGGACAATTCCGATGAACAGGTTGTTATCCAGCATAACTGGCATGAGCTGCGCCTGTTTATGTGGGACTACGTGGGAATTGTGCGTACAACGAAACGCCTGGAGCGCGCACTGCGCCGCATTATGACGCTGCAACAGGAAATTGACGAGTATTACGCCAACTTCCGTATTTCCAATAATCTGCTGGAATTGAGAAATTTGGTGCTGGTAGCTGAACTGATCGTCCGCAGCGCGCTGGAGCGTAAAGAAAGTCGTGGCCTGCATTACACGCTCGATTATCCTGATTTACAGGAATATCCGCAGCCCACTATTTTGCAGCCATAGGTTTTACAGTGTTAGTTTCGAAAGAGTGCGAAGGAACGCACTTTTCGGCCCCTCACCCTTTGCCCCGTTAATAATTCAGATAGAAATCGGTGATCAGCGTGCAGAACTCTTCGCTGTAAACGCCTTCCGATTTCCGCAATGCCAGTTCCTCATCCGTTCGTTCAACAAATTGCCTTGATAATGTCAGCAGCAAACGGTTAAGCGGTTTTCCCGGCCGGTCTCGAACGGCCATGCGCCACGCACTGAACCAGCCGTTATGGTGAGCCAGCGTTTCAAATGCCAGACCGATGTCATAGGGCAGAACAACGCTGAACAGCCCTTCCGGCGCAATCAGCATCTGCGCGCATTCAAGCAGCGCCTCATGTGTCAGGGTTTCCGTGTAACGGGCAGCATTACGGGCTTCATCGCGGCAGGCAACGGCCGATTCAAAATAAGGAGGATTGCTGACAATCAGATCATACTGAGCAGGATATTTTTGCGCGTACTCATTAATATCCTGCGCATGCACAGACAATCTATTCGCCCAGACTGATTCGCGGAAGTTTTCAGCTGCCTGTCCGGCGGCCGCAGGTTCAAGTTCTACGGCATCAATAACAGTGTCAGATTCGCTGCGCTGTGCCAGCATCATGGCAATCAGACCGCTGCCACAGCCAATATCAAGAACACGTCGTGCCTGAGTGACCGGCGCAGTCGCACCCAGCAGAACACCGTCTGTGCCAACTTTCATCGCGCAACGGTCATGTGCGACGAAAAACTGTTTAAAGGTAAAACCATTGCGCCGTAAAGGCTGTGCGGAACTGACTACTTTTGTCACTCATTTCACCGTAATAACGCCAGCCAGCAGGGCCGGGAACGAAAACTGTCGTAGCATAGGGCAAAGAGAAGCAGAGTAAAAGCCACGCAAACCGCTTAAATAGGTGAAGATCGCGTCTAACACGTCTATAATCGGCGCCCCAAGTAGAGGTAGACCATGACTGTAACCACTTTTTCCGAACTCGAACTCGATGAACGCCTGATTGAAGCCCTTGGCGACAAAGGCTATAGCCGTCCTACTGTCATTCAGGCAGAGGCCATTCCGCCAGCAATGGACGGACGCGATGTGTTGGGTTCGGCTCCTACCGGCACCGGCAAAACAGCGGCGTTCCTGCTGCCTGCATTGCAGCATTTGCTGGATTTCCCGCGTAAGAAATCTGGTCCGCCACGAATTCTCATCCTCACGCCAACCCGCGAACTTGCTATGCAGGTTGCTGAACAGGCGCGTGAGTTAGCCAAACATACCGAACTGGATATCGCGACCATCACTGGCGGCGTGGCTTATATGAACCATGCCGAAGTGTTCAGCGAAAACCAGGACATTGTCGTTGCGACAACCGGACGTTTGCTGCAATACATTAAAGAAGAAAACTTCGACTGCCGCGCAATCGAGACGCTGATCCTCGACGAAGCCGACCGCATGCTGGACATGGGTTTTGCGCAGGACATCGAAACCATTTCTGCCGAAGCACGCTGGCGCAAACAGACGTTGCTGTTCTCCGCAACGCTGGAAGGGGAAGCCATTCGTGAATTCGCAGAACGCATTCTGACTGAGCCGGTAGAAATCGAAGCCGACCCGTCACGCCGCGAACGCAAAAAGATCCTGCAATGGTATTACCGTGCCGACGATCTGGCGCATAAAACCCAGATGCTGATCCATTTGCTGAAACAGGAAGACGTCACTAAATCGGTGATCTTCGTGCGTAAGCGCGAGCGTGTGCATGAACTGGTCGCGTGGCTGCGTGAAGCCGGGATTAACTCCTGCTATCTCGAAGGCGAAATGGTACAGGTTAAACGTACCGAAGCTGTTAAACGTATGGTCGAAGATCGCGTTAACGTGCTGGTTGCCACCGACATCGCCGCGCGCGGTCTGGATATCAACGACATCAGCCACGTCTTCAACTTTGACCTGCCGCTGACCGCTGACATCTATCTGCACCGCATCGGCCGTACCGGTCGTGCTGGCCGCAAAGGCACCGCGATTTCCTTCGTGGAAGCGCATGACCATCTGCTGCTCGGTAAAATCGGTCGTTACCTGAATGAACCACTTAAAGCGCGCGTGCTGGAAGGCTTCCGTCCTAAGACCAAAGCACCTAGTGAAAAAGTGACCGGTAAGCCATCGAAGAAAGTGCTGGCGAAACGCAAAGAGAAGCAGAAAGCGGATCAGGAAAAATCGAAGGTGAAAGTGAAAGTTCGCCATCGTGACAGCAAAAACGTCGGCAAGCGCCGCGTTAAACCTGACGCAGCAAAAGACGCCTCCTAATCAGGCCTGATTTGATGCAAAGAAAAACCGCCCCTAAAGGCGGTTTTTTTATTCCTGCTATTACCTGAAAACTGAAACGCTCAGAGGCGCTTAAAGGCTTTCAGTGAAAGTACGGGTAATCACGTCACGCTGCTGTTCAGCAGTCAGTGAGTTGAAACGTACCGCATAGCCAGACACACGAATAGTCAGCTGTGGGTATTTCTCAGGATGTTTAACCGCATCTTCCAGCGTTTCACGACGCAGTACGTTAACGTTCAGGTGCTGACCACCTTCCACGCGCACGGTCGGCTGAACTTCCATTGGCACTTCACGGTATTCAAACTTGCCAAGATCGCTGACAGCCACAATCTGGTCTTCCGCAAAACCCGCTTTTGCACATACACAGCGAGCTTCTGCTTTTTCATCATCGAGCAGCCAGAAAGAGTTTTTCAGCGCTTCGTTGTCGGTTTTAGTAATTTGGATCCCAGTGATCATATGTTGCCTCCAAGTTGGCTACGATACTGTTAATTGATTGATGTCAGGCTGAATCACAACCTGTTTTCCTGTTGTCAGATATAACAGCAGAGCACCCTGCATTCTTTGATAAATATCAATCTTTTCCCTGTGGGTATTTCTCACCCTCGGCATATTTATGTTTTATATCAATTTTCTCAAGGCGCTTGATTAAATTATTTTTGTAAATTATCAACAAATTTTGCATAGAACGTTAAGTCGCAGATAAACATCAGCAAAAGCGCGTGCGGGTTTCACTCAGCAGAATGAGCAGGTAAGCTACTGCCAGTTTAAAATTACCTTCAAAAGGAGAGCGTCAATGTCCACTACTCTCACCTGGCATGACGTGATTGGTCAGGAAAAAGAACAACCCTATTTCGTTGATACATTGAAGTTTGTCGCGGCAGAACGCGCGGCAGGCAAAACCATTTATCCGCCACAGCAGGATGTGTTCAACGCCTTTCGTTCTGCTGAACTGGCAGACGTCAAAGTGGTGATCCTGGGTCAGGATCCTTACCATGGCCCCAACCAGGCTCACGGATTATCATTTTCTGTCCGTCCGGGTATCCCTGCCCCGCCTTCTTTAGTGAACATATATAAAGAACTGGCCACCGACATTCCCGGCTTCGTACGACCGTCTCACGGCTATCTGCAAAGCTGGGCCGATCAGGGCGTGCTGCTGTTGAACACGGTTTTGACCGTCGAAGGGGGTCAGGCGCACTCACATGCCAAACTAGGCTGGGAAACCTTTACCGACAAAGTTATTGCCGCACTGAACGAAAATCGTGAAGGAATTGTCTTTTTGCTGTGGGGCTCTCACGCGCAGAAGAAGGGTAATATTATCGACCGCAACCGCCATCATGTTTTGAAAGCGCCGCACCCTTCTCCGCTTTCTGCACATCGCGGTTTTCTGGGATGTAAACATTTCTCACAGGCGAATGCCTTACTGGAACAGCAGGGTCTGGCACCGATTGACTGGGTGCCGGTATTACCTGAACAGGCATAAATGCGACCTGAACAGGCATAAAAAAGAGGCACCCGCGAAGGTGCCTCTTTCGTTATATCAGTCTGCTAAACACAGAATCAGGCTTTTGCTTTGGAAACCGCAACCATTGCAGGGCGTAACAGACGGCCGTTCAGCGTGTAACCCTTTTGCATCACCATCATCACGTGATTAGGTTCCAGCTCTTCGGATTCCATCATCGTCATCGCCTGGTGCAGTTCCGGATTGAAAGGCACGTGGATATCGCTCACCACTTCCATACCGAACTTACGCACAGCATCCAGCAGAGATTTCAGGGTCAGCTCGACGCCTTCAATCAAACCTGCCAGTTCTGAATTGGATTTATCAGCCAGATCCAGAGCACGTTCCAGATTATCGATAACAGGCAGCAGCTCGCCGGAGAATTTCTCCAGAGCGAATTTATGCGCTTTCTCGATATCCAGTTCGGTGCGGCGACGGATGTTTTCCACTTCCGCTTTCGCACGCAGCAAGCTGTCACGCTCGCGCTGCTGGAGTTCTTTCAGCTGTGCTTCCAGTTCAACAATACGTTCATCGCGCGGGTCAACGACATCTGCCGCCTGGGTTTCCGCTTCCGCTTGCAGCTCTTGTTCCTGATTCAGTTCTTCAGAGACTTGCTCGTCAGGTGTCTTATGTTCTTTACTACTCATGAATCTCTCCGCGTTTTAGCATTAATCTTGCTACTTGGCTTATTATGGGGATCAAAACCGGGGTTTCAAGGTTTGGTTTTTAATGAAACCGGTCATAATGCAGGGGTCATCACACCCTGCTGAGGATAACCACAGCGATGAATAAAAAATTTGAGTGCATTGGGATTGTCGGACACCCTCGTCATCCTTCGGCACTTGCCACCCATGAAATGCTTTACCACTGGTTAATCTCAAAAGGATATCAGGTCATTGTTGAGCGACAGGTGGCACAAGATTTAGCCCTTGAAAACGCCACGACCGGCAGTCTGGCAGAAATCGGCAAACTGGCCGATCTGGCCGTTGTTGTCGGCGGTGACGGTAACATGCTGGGCGCCGCACGCGTTCTGGCACGCTATGACATCAAAGTCATCGGCATCAACCGTGGCAATCTCGGTTTTCTGACCGATCTGGACCCGGATAACGCTTTGCAGCAACTCGATGACGTTCTGCAGGGCGAATACATCAGCGAACAACGTTTCCTGCTGGAGGCCATGGTACGCTGCAAAGACCAGCAATGTCGCGTGAGCACTGCTATCAATGAAGTCGTCCTTCATCCGGGAAAAGTCGCACACATGATTGAATTTGAAGTCTATATTGACGACAAATTCGCCTTCTCCCAACGTTCGGACGGTCTGATTATTTCGACACCAACCGGCTCTACCGCCTATTCGCTATCAGGTGGCGGTCCGATCCTGACGCCGACGTTAGAAGCTATTGCGCTGGTGCCGATGTTCCCGCACACACTTTCTGCGCGCCCGCTGGTTATTAACAGCAGCAGTACGATTTGTCTGCGGTTCTCACATATGAGCAATGACCTTGAAATCAGCTGTGACAGCCAGATTGCCCTGCCGATCCAACCGGGTGAAGAAGTAGTCATCCGCCGTAGCGAGTTCCACCTGAATCTGATCCACCCGAAAGACTACAGCTATTTCAATACATTAAGCACAAAACTCGGATGGTCAAAAAAACTCTTCTGATCAGACAAAAATAATTCGCCAGCCCCTTTACTGTATATAAAACCAGTTTATACTGTATGTAATTACAGGTCTGTTGTTATGTACAGGAAGGTGATCATGCTGGCGCAATTAACTATCAGTAACTTTGCCATTGTCCGCGAATTAGAAATCGATTTTCATGCCGGTATGACGGCAATCACCGGTGAAACCGGTGCCGGTAAGTCCATCGCTATTGATGCGCTCGGGCTTTGCCTTGGCAGTCGCGCAGATGGCAGCATGGTGCGCCTGGGTGCGAGTCGTGCCGATATCTGCGCCCGCTTCACTCTGGCTGATACACCTTCTGCAAAACACTGGCTGGCAGAAAACCAGCTCGACGAAGGGCAGGATTGCCTGCTGCGCCGTACCATCAGCAGCGACGGCCGTTCCCGCGGTTTCATTAACGGCACGCCCGTGCCTTTGTCACAGCTTCGCGAGCTGGGTCAGCATCTGATCCAAATTCACGGACAACACGCCCATCAGCTTTTACTCAAGCCTGAGCATCAGAAAGATCTGCTCGATGCTTATGCCGATCAGCCCCTGCTGTTGGCTGAAATGCGCAAAGCTTACCAAAACTGGCATCAGAGCTGTCGTCAGCTGGCGCAATATCAGCAGCAAGTCAGCGAGCGCGAATCGCGCCGTCAGTTGTTGCAATATCAGTTGAAAGAACTGAACGAATTCGCCCCTCAGGCCGGTGAGTACGAACAAATCGATGAAGAATACAAACGTCTGGCAAACAGCGGACAGCTGCTTTCCCTGAGCCAAAGCGCGCTATATCTTCTGGCCGATGGCGAAGAGCAAAACATTGTCAGTTTGCTTTATACCGCACGTAATCAGCTGACTGAACTCGCTGAGCTCGACAGCAAAATGAACGATCTGATCGTCATGCTCGACGATGCCTCCATTCAGGTCAGCGAAGCCAGCGATGAACTGCGCCACTACAGTGAACGCCTGGAAATGGATCCAAACCGCTTATACGAACTGGAACAGCGCCTGTCCCGTCAGATGAATCTTGCACGCAAGCACCATGTCAGCGCAGAAGAACTGCCAGAATTGCATCGCCAGTTGCTTGAAGAACAGCAGGCACTGGATGATCAGGAAACCAATCAGGCAGAGCTGAGCGAAGCGGTACAGCATCATTATCAGCAGGCAGTAGCGGTTGCTGAACAGCTGCATGAAAAACGCCAGTATTTCGCCGATGAACTTACACATCTGATTACGCAAAGCATGCAGGCACTTTCCATGCCGCACGGTAAATTCAAGATTCAGGTGCAGTTCGAACCAGAACACCTGAACATGGAGGGGGCTGACCGTCTGGAATTCCAGGTCACCACTAACCCGGGTCAGCCGCTTCAGGCGCTGGCCAAAGTAGCCTCCGGTGGTGAGCTTTCCCGTATTGCACTGGCGATCCAGGTTATTACGGCGCAAAAAATGGAAACTCCGGCGCTTATCTTCGATGAAGTTGACGTTGGCATCAGTGGACCAACGGCAGCCATTGTTGGCCGGTTGCTGCGCCAGTTAGGTGAATCCACGCAAGTTATGTGTGTGACTCACTTACCTCAGGTTGCAGGTTGCGGACATCAGCATTATTTTGTCAGCAAAGAAACCGACGGCGAAGTGACAGAAACGCAAATGAACCGGCTAGATAAAAAGGCGCGTTTGCAGGAACTGGCGCGTCTGCTGGGCGGAAGTGAAGTCACCCGAAACACGCTGGCCAATGCAAAAGAGCTGCTCGCTGCGTAAAAAGCTCAACTTTTTTACATTTAAGCGGTCATACAGGTGCCCCGCAAAGGTTTCAAACTGATGAAAGGTCTATTATCATCGGCATCTTATGCCCTAAAGGAATGTAATGACTATGCGCTGTAAAACGCTAACTGCCGCCGCTGTAGCTCTTGTAATGCTTACTGCGGGCTGTTCCACTCTGGAAAAGGTGGTTTATCGGCCTGATATCAACCAGGGGAATTACTTATCTCCTGCGGATGTTCAAAAAATTCATACCGGTATGACTAAACAACAAGTTGCTTATGTTCTTGGCACGCCGATGCTGCACGACCCGTTTGGCAGTGATGTTTGGTTCTACGTGTTCCGTCAGGAGCCAGGCCACGAAGGTGTAACACAGCAAACATTGACGCTGACCTTCAACCAAGCGGGTGAACTGACCAATATCGACAACAAACCGAAGTTGAGCGATCAAAAATAAATCGCCCCGGTGTGATGGTCTCTGGTAACTACCAAAAATCATCTTTCAGGGTAAAAAAATAAGGCGCCTGTGGCGCCTTATTTTTTAGAACGTTCGGCGCGAATCCGCCGTAACTCTTTCGGGTCAGCAATTAATGGCCGATAAATCTCAATACGATCTCCGTCACTCACCGTATCGGCAAGCTTTACCGGGCGGCTGTAGATACCCAGTTTGTTCTGCTTTAAATCTATATCACTGCGTAACTCAAGCAAACCGGAAGCATTGACCGCCTGCTCTACGCTGCTCCCTTCTTCCAGTTTCACCGTGCGCAGGTACTGACGTTCCGGCAGTGCATAGACGACTTCAACGCGGATCTCAGACACTGTAAACCTCTTTTGCGCGCAGCGTGAATGCCTGAACCATACTGCCTGCCAGTTCTTTAAAGATTTTTCCGAACGCTAACTCAATCAATTTATTGGTAAATTCGAAATCAAGGCTAAGCTGAACTTTACATGCGTCGGGGCTAAGTTCGATGAAATCCCATCCTCCAGTCAGTTTCCGGAAAGGACCATCCACCAGCTGCATATCAATGCGCTTATTGCTGATTAACGTATTTTTGGTTGTAAAAGTCTTACTGATGCCCGCTTTCGAAACATCAACGGCGGCGGTCATGGACGTATCGCTGTTTTCTAAAATGCGGCTGCCGGTACAACCGGGCAGAAACTGCGGATAAGCATCGACATCATTAACCAGGGTGTACATCTGCTCCACGCTGAAGGGTACAAGCGCAGAACGACTTATCTGTGGCATATCATTTTCCAGGTGTCATAAAACGTACAGATAATACCATTTATCCGCGCGGTAATAAAAACTACGAAGCACAGCTCGCCACAAACAGGAAAAACACCCCACTCTGACAGCGTGGGGATTTCAATCGGCATCGCTTACAGTATAATAAGTATCACTATGACAAAGAAAAAAGCACATAAACCCGGTTCCGCGACTATCGCGATGAACAAACGCGCTCGCCATGAATATTTCATTGAAGATGAAATCGAGGCGGGGCTTGCTTTGCAGGGATGGGAAGTCAAATCGATGCGCGCTGGTAAAGCAAACATCTCTGACAGCTATGTCACATTCCGCGACGGTGAAGCCTATTTATTTGGCGCAACCATTCAACCTCTTAACGTGGCGTCGAGTCATATCGTCTGCGACCCTACCCGTACGAGAAAATTACTGCTGAAGAAGCGAGAATTAGAAACGCTTTTCGGAAAAGTCAGTCGTGATGGTTACACCGTCGTGGCGCTTTCCTTGTACTGGAAAAATGCCTGGTCAAAAGTGAAGATCGGTCTGGCTAAAGGTAAGAAAGAGCACGACAAGCGCGATGACATTAAAGATCGTGAATGGAAAGTAGACAAAGCACGTATCATGAAGAACTCAAACCGCTAAGTCTCTGGCTTAGCGTGTTCTTTTTCTGGTATACTGCGTAACAGTACTTGGGGCTGATTCTGGATTCGACGGGATTTGCGAAGCCCAAGGAGCATGCCGAGGGGCGGTTTGCCTCGTAAAAAGCCGCAAAAAAATAGTCGCAAACGACGAAAACTACGCCCTAGCAGCTTAATACCCTGCTTAGAGCCCTCTCTCCCTAGCCTCCGCTCTTAGGACGGGGATCAAGAGAGGTCAAACCCAAAAGAGATCGCGTGGACACCTTGCCTGGGGTGAAAGCGTTAAACCCAATCAGGATAGTTTGTTAGTGGCGTGTCCATCCGCAGCTAACCGGCGAATGTAAAGATTGGACTAAGCATGTAGTGCCGACGGTGTAGTAATTTCGGACGGGGGTTCAAATCCCCCCAGCTCCACCAAATTCTTGGTTGATGGTTACCAGAGCCATCCAACGAAGTCCTGGAAGCCCGCAAGGCGTAAGCCCTGCGGGCTTTTTTGTATCTTTAATTTTTCCCAGGACCTCTGAAAAAGAGCCACCGATGTGAATTCATCATTGAGCTTTCCAATAAAAATTGTATGTCAGGTTTTCGTAGTCCTGCATCGACTTCACTGATTCCCATCGCGTATTTTGTACCCAATATGGTAGGGTTCCAGGTACATCGTCGAAGCTTTTAATAAAAAATAGTAAGTATTTTTAAGACTCATTTAAATTAAAACAAACAAGTGAAGTTCTATGGCTTTCATTATAAAAACAATAAGACACAAATAATTTTAAAAACGACCACATACCCAATCCTCCTGCATCCAAACCAATATTATTCAAGAGAAATAGCTATGACATCGTTTAATGGTAAAGTTTTACGCTTACCCGCTACCTCGCTCAAAACGGGTCTTTTCCGATCCACAATTTATGATTGGTGAACCCCAAAATCGCCCCGTTTTGACTCACTACTGCCAAGTTCAGGGCCCTTGAGGAGTCAGTCTTTGGCATCCTAAGAAGCTGATAGTGAACTCAGTTTCTGCAGCTTTTATCAATAATAACATTTAATTATAATTGGCAACGATAACATTCATTTAAATGATGGGAATATCTTTATTGTTTAAATACATATGGGTAAGTTTGATTTATTCGTTCTTAATATATAATTAAATACTATGCAAACAATGTAAATGATATAAAGGCGCGTGTTTTTTTTTGCATCCCTCGTTAATAACGAGTTTATGGACAAATTTGGAAGCTATTTATGCGCTTAAATAAATTAACTGCGGCAATCCTGTTTTCTGCTATTGGATTCCCAATAATTTCGTCAGCTGCCACTGTGGCGGGAAATGACGAGACTAACACCTTCTCAGGCCTCGATTACTCGATGATGATCACCAAAGATGGTGGTCACACCTGGACTGCGTATACCAACGCATCGCAAAACAACTTCCCTGGTACTGTTTTAGCCGAAGTCGCGCCGAAACAAGAACTGGCTATTATCTCCGAAGACTACGACCCGAACCGCACCTATAAAGGCGGCGATACCGTACGCTTCCTCGGATATTACTGGACTGCACAATGGTGGGTTGATCAGGGCATCAGCCCGAGCACCGATCCGGTTTGGAAATCCGGCGATGCGATTAATATCAAGCCTTACGCCACCTTCCAGTTCACCCCTTATACCGGCCAGAACGCAATCGATCTGCAGACCCGTGAAAAGGCTCGCGTAGCTGCTGAGCGTAAAGTGATTGGCTACTTCCCGGAATGGGGTGTGTATGAAGCACATAACTTCTTTACCCCGGATAAAGTTGACTACTCTGGCCTGACCCATCTGAACTACGGTTTTGCTGTGGTGAAAAATGGTGTAGTGACCATGCATGACACCGACAAAGCTCCGGGCCTGATCAAAGACCTGGATAAACGCACTGAAGCGGCCAACGTGGCGCATATGATTTCAGTCGGTGGCTGGAATAACTCTCAGGAAGGTGTCTTCGAAAACGCAACCGCCACAGATGCAGGTCTTGAGAAACTGGCCAACAGCATGGTCAGCTATATGGCGCAGTGGAATTTCGACGGCCTCGATATTGACTGGGAATACCCGGACACCGAAGCTGAAAAAGCCCAGTTCACCAAGCTTATCCAGTCCCTGCGCAGCAAGCTGGATGCACAAGGTCTGAAGGATGATAAGTACTATCAACTTTCTGCGGCAGTCACCACCAACCACAACAACATTCAATACATCAACCCGGCTGTGACCGCACCGTTGCTGGATAGCGTAAACGTGATGGCGTATGACATCCACGGTGCTTTTGATCCACTAACCGGTCATAACGCACCGCTGTATGAAAACAGCCATGATGAAGATAAAGACCTGAACGTAGCCGACACTATGAATGCTTACGTCGAAACCTGGCAAGTACCAAAAGCCAAGCTGATGATGGGGATCCCTTACTACGGTCGTGGCTGGGGCCATGTTCCTGGAACGGAGCTGATTCCTGGTTTACCGGGCATGTTTAACACCGGTGCAGCGACTGTCAAAGGTGCATGGGACGACGCGAAAGATTTCACCGGTACCAACCCGTGGTATGTGCTGAAACAAAAACTGAACACTGGCGAATACACGCGCTACTGGGATTCTGAATCACACGTTCCGTATCTCTACAGCGAAACTACGCAAGAGTTCCTGACCTATGACGATCCGCAGTCTATTCGCGAAAAAGTCGACTATATCAACGAGCAAGGCTTTGGTGGCGCGATCCTTTGGGACATCAGCGGCGATACGCCTGAACATGAACTGGGCCATATCGTCGATGATATCCTGACAGCTTCAACGCCACAGCCTGATCCAGATCCGCAGCCTGAGCCGCAGCCGGAGCCGCAACCTGAGCCGGATCCAACGCCTGTTTCCTCTGCGAATGTAACGCTGTTCCAGAACACTGCTATGGGTGGCGATAGTCTGGAAGTCAACGAGGACATTGAATGCTTAGTCGACCACACGATGAAAAACGGTAGAAAGTCCAATGATGAAACCTCGTCCATATCACTTGGGAAAGGTTCTTTGGGGGCAAATTTATACAAGGAATGTCGTTTTAGCGGAGATAAGGTGACTTATACTGCGGATGCAACGGCGCTAGTCAGCGGCTTCAATGATAAAGTTTCCTCTGTTGAGCTGATTAAAGCAATTGCTTATAAAGATACCGGCTATCGGAATACCTCCTTAAACATTGTCGGCGATATGGAATGGCTCGGCGATGATCTTAATTTCAATGACGCAATGTCATCGATAAAGGTTGCTGAAGGTTATACCGTTCGACTTTATGCTGGACGCAACTTTGGAGGGGATTATGTTGATGTGACGTCAGGTCAAAATATTACAGACCTTAACTCACTAAAATCTAATGACAAAGTTTCCTCATTAAAAGTCATCCCCAGTGTTGAGCCAGAACCGCAACCAGTTAAAGAAGTGAAGGCTGTGCTGTATACAAATGCTAATTACACTGGCTCATCTATTTCTGTCGAGGGGAATATACCTAAGCTTGTCACGCATGGCTTTAACGATGTGCTGTCCTCAATAAAAGTCACACCCGGCTGGGTTGCCCGAGTTTATGTGCATGAAAATTACTCGGGTAAAAAAATTGAGATTAAAGGTGGAGAAGATGTGCCTGATATGTATTCATTCAGGTTAGACGAGCAAATCTCATCAATACAGATCTTTAAAGCCAATTAATCTTCAATGAACGGCTTTTGACAATGTCATATTAAGTCAAAGGTAAAGCTTAAATCGCCTTTATCCCCGCGGGTAAAGGCGATTTTTTTTGCCTGTTAGCTATTAATGTCACCGTGACTAATGCCGCTGCAGCAGAAATCCACAAAAACGGCACTTATCAGACGCTGGAAAAGAAATACTTCACCTTTGAAGTCTATAACAAAAAATCCTGATTGCTTTCCCGTCGCCGCAGGCATCTTGCTCTGCGGCCAACTTTTTGAATACCGATTCCACTTATCAAGTGCTGTTACTGAAAAAGCTAAAATCTTCCTCGCGCGTCTGCGCAATCCTCAGTTGTGCCCGTATCTTTTAGTCATCAGCAGCCATAAAGTCAGCACAGGTTGAAGTCAGAAACCGGATAAAGATTAAACAACAATAATCTCTGTCGACGTTTGCTGAAGCGCCTGCAGCACATTATTGCTGATACCCGCGTCAGTAATGATGGTGTCAATTTTTTCCATAGGCAGCACCAGGTTATATCCGCGTCGTCCAAATTTAGTGGAATCAGTGACGACCACCACATGCTGAGCGGCCTCGGCCATAATTCCGCTGATGCTGTAGCCTTCATTAAAGGTAGTAATTCCGGTAGCCGCATCAAGACCATCAGCGCCGACAAACATCAGGTTAGCGACGATACCCTGCAACGCATATTCCGTGATATTGCCATGTAAGGAGCGGGTTTTATGCCGCAACGTTCCGCCGCAAACCACCAGTGTAATGTCTGGATTTTCAGACAAAACAAAAGCAGCAGGAAGATTATTGGTGATAACCGTGATGTCCCCTGATTTTACTAACTCCTCGGCCAGTAACATCGTGGTGCTACCACTATCGAGGATCACGGTATCGCCGGGCTTAACCATGCCAGCCGCCGCCTGCGCGATACGTTTTTTGGGATCGCTGGCCTGAAGGTAGCGCTCTTCCAGTACCAATTCCCCCGGCTGTTTGTCGTGGCCGGAAGCGTTCTTCGCCGTCCATCTTGCCGCACCACCATGAAAACGGCTAAGTGCGCCTTTTTGTTCCAGCAGACTCAAATCCGAACGAATGGTCACTTCTGAAACTTCGAAAGCACTCGAAAGATCAGCCACTAAAACACTGCCATTTTCATTCACTAACTCAATGATTTTATGGCGACGTTCATAAGTATTCATTATGAGTAATCCGAAAGGTCATATTCTCCACAGTGTAAACAAAAGACCCCTCAATGAGGAGTAAAAATTACCTGTGCTGTGAATCATAGCAACTCCCGATGTGTCTTGGCTGCATTCTCAGACTTTATCTTCGAATTTCCCGAGACACCGCTGAAAACGAAAGAAAACGAATGCAGTATGCTTACGAAACATTTCGATCACCATCACATAATGCGGAAAATGCTATTGTTTGCCTTTCGCAAAGGTACGATCCTCTTCGGAAACAAACGGAGGCAGAAAATGAAAGACATTATTGCTAAACACAAGACAAGCGAAAGAATTGGGATTTGCTCAGTGTGCTCTGCACATCCTCTGGTGATTGAAGCGGCGTTACGCGAAGACCTGCATACAGACCGCAAAGTGCTGATCGAAGCTACCTCAAACCAGGTCAATCAATTTGGCGGATACACCGGGATGCTGCCGATGGACTTTCGAGATTTCGTTCTCGCGATTGCAGAAAATATGGGGTTCCCGATGCATCGTTTGATTTTAGGTGGGGATCATCTGGGACCAAACTGCTGGCAGAACGAAAGCGCTGAAAGTGCGATGGCAAAAGCCGAAGTGCTGATTGCCCGCTATGTCGAAGCGGGGTTCAGCAAAATTCATCTTGATGCGTCTATGTCATGCGCAGATGATCCTGTCCCTCTGGCTCCCCTCGTTGTGGCTCAACGCGCTGCGCGTTTATGTCAGGTCGCAGAAAGGGTAGCCACTCCACAGCAGAAAAAGCAGCTGACCTATGTCATTGGTACAGAAGTTCCTGTGCCCGGCGGTGAGTCTTCCTCCATTGAGCATGTTCATGTCACGAAAGCCGCAGATGCCAAAGCCACACTCGACATGCACCATCAGGCATTTAGTGAGCTTGGGCTGAATGATGCAATAAACAGGATTATCGCCGTCGTGGTCCAGCCCGGCGTGGAATTCGATCACAGCCGTGTAATCCACTACCAGCCGGAACTCGCCCGGGATCTGTCCGCGTATATTGCGACAACTCCGCTAATTTACGAGGCACATTCTACCGATTACCAGACCCGTGATTCCTACCGCAGCCTGGTGAACGATCACTTCGCCATCCTGAAAGTGGGGCCGGCGTTGACTTTTGCCTTACGGGAAGCCGTTTTCGCGCTGGCAAACATTGAACAGGTACTGATTGCGCCCGAGTCCCGCAGCCAGATCCTGACGGTTATTGATAGCGTTATGCTGGATGAGCCCGGTTACTGGAAAAAATATTACCATTCGACATTCAGCCTCTCGCTCATCGACCTGCATTTCAGCCTGTCCGATCGCATTCGCTATTACTGGCCTCACACCCGTATTAACCGGGCGATGGAAGTCTTAATCACCAACCTGCAATCAGTGGCAATCCCTCTGGGCTTACTGAGTCAGTACCTTCCCGCTCAGTTTGAAAGGGTGATGAAAGGCGAACTCGCCAGCGATCCGCACGAACTTATCATCGATAAAATCCAGGATGTTTTACGCGCTTACCATTTCGGCTGCACTCCTGCGCAACCCCTTAAGGAAGGAGCCTGCCATGCATAACTGCGAGGTTTTCGTCAAAACCGGCATCAGTTTTGCGGATCATCACGAGGCGCTTATGCACATCGGTGAACGTATGGTGCAGGAAGGCGTAGTGGAAACGACGTATCCGCAAGCGCTGGTAAACCGCGAAGCTGAATTCCCAACAGGCATCCAGTTAGAGCACCATGCCGTCGCCATTCCCCATTGTGAAGCGACACATGCCCGCTGTCCGGCGATTTATCTCATCAGGCCCGAAACAGCAGTGGAATTTTTTCAGGCAGATGACGACGGAACCATTCCGGCCTCACTGATTATTGCCCTGATAGTCACTCATCCGGCAGAACAGCTGAAATTATTACGCAAGTTATTCAGCCAGTTACAAGATCCCGTTTTTTGCGAAAGCTTGCTGACGGCGCCTGAAGAGCAGCTTTCCGCGCTGTTTAAAAGTCGCATTTTTATCTCATCACCGGAGAAGCGTTCCGAAGCGTGCATCTGAGCGCATTCTCAGCATTAAAACCGACGTCTTACCTAAAAAAATAATATCAAAAACAACCTATTGAGGAGTTTTACCGTGAAGCGAAAAATTATAGTCGCCTGTGGCGGAGCTGTTGCCACCTCTACGCTGGCAGCAGAAGAAATCAAAGAACTGTGTGAAGCACATGGCATACAAGTGGATCTCGTGCAGTGTCGCGTAACGGAGATCGAAACCTATATGGAAGGTGCTCATCTGATTTGCACCACCGCCAAAGTCGACCGCACATTCGGCAGCATTCCGGTCGTTCACGGGATGCCGTTTATCTCAGGTGTAGGCATGGATACGTTGCGCCAGCAAATACTGACCCTGTTACAGGAGTAAGCCATGTTTACTGAAATAATGCGCTACATCCTCGACCTCGGGCCAACAGTCATGTTGCCCGGCGTCATCATCGTTTTCTCTCTGATACTGGGGATGAAACTGGGAGATTCTTTTAAATCAGCAATTCATATTGGCATCGGTTTTGTCGGGATCGGATTAGTCATCGGCCTGATGCTCGATTCCATCGGGCCAGCGGCAAAAGCCATGGCAGAGCACTTCGAAATTAACCTGCAGGTGGTTGATATTGGCTGGCCAGGTTCAGCCCCAATGACCTGGGCTTCACAAATTGCACTGGTTGCCATCCCGATTGCCATCGGTGTGAATATTGTGATGTTGCTGACCCGTATGACGCGTGTCGTCAATGTGGATATCTGGAACATCTGGCACATGACATTCACTGGCGCCATGCTGCATCTCGCCACCGGCTCTTACTGGCTGGGGATTATGGGTGTCGTTGTCCATGCGGCGTTTATCTACAAACTGGGTGACTGGTTTGCGAAAGATACCCGGGATTTCTTCAATCTTGAAGGCATTGCGATCCCGCATGGTTCTTCGGCCTATCTCGGCCCGATCGCTGTGCTGGTTGATACTGTTATCGAGAAAATCCCGGGGCTGAACAAAATTCACTTCAGCGCTGACGATGTGCAAAAGCGTTTCGGCCCGTTTGGTGAACCGGTGACTGTCGGTTTTGTGATGGGGCTGATTATTGGTTTCCTCGCCGGTTATGACGCTAAGGGCGTACTGCAA
Organism: Rahnella sp. AN3-3W3; assembly: GCF_003263545.1. Taxonomy (NCBI): domain Bacteria; kingdom Pseudomonadati; phylum Pseudomonadota; class Gammaproteobacteria; order Enterobacterales; family Yersiniaceae; genus Rahnella; species Rahnella sp. AN3-3W3. Next base: position 11,606 of record NZ_JYDG01000026.1, on the reverse strand, counting down.
CTGGCGGTGAAAACAGCGGCAGTGATGCTCCTGATGCCACGAGTGATCAAACCGATCATGGACGGCTTAACCCCCATTGCCCGCCATGCCCGTACCCGTTTGCAAGCCCGCTTTGGCGGACAGGAATTCCTGATTGGTCTGGATCCCGCGCTGCTGCTCGGCCACACCGCCGTGGTATCTGCCAGCCTGATCTTTATTCCGCTGACCATACTGATTGCCGTACTGGTACCTGGCAATCAGGTCCTGCCGTTCGGGGATCTCGCCACTATCGGTTTCTTCGTTGCCATCGCCGTAGCCGTGCATCAGGGCAACTTGTTCCGCACGCTTATCTCCGGCTGCATCATCATGGGCATCACGTTGTGGATTGCCACTCAGACTATTGATTTGCAAACACAACTGGCTGCCAATGCTGGCGCACTTACCGCAGGCGGAAGAGTGGCGTCTATGGATCAGGGCGGCTCACCTGTCACCTATCTGCTCATTCAGCTCTGCACACTGAAGAATATCGCAGGACTGAGCGTGATCGGCGTCGTCTATGCCATCGGGGTCTTCCTGACATGGCGTCGTGCCCGCGAGTTTACGCAGGCTGAAAAACAAGCAGTGATTGCACAGGCCAATTCTTAACTTCATCTCAGCGGGGGGGATCCCCCCGCTCAAGGAAACCGATTATGAAATCTGTTGTGGTACACACCGGCGGGGAGATGACAGTTGAAGATCGCCCGGTTCCGGAACTCAAAAGCTCCGGTGATGTACTGGTTCGCATCGCCTACTCAGGTCTTTGCGGGTCAGATATCCCGCGTATCTTCGCAAACAGCTCGCATTATTATCCCATTACCCTCGGCCATGAATTCAGCGGTCATGTCGTCAGTATCGGGGAGGATATTCACGACCTACAGGAAGGTGATGCCGTGGCCTGCGTTCCTTTACTCCCGTGCTTTGTATGTGAAGAGTGCAAGAAAGCCGCTTATTCGCAGTGCAAACACTATGACTTTATTGGCTCCCGCCGTGAGGGAGGACACGCTGAATATGCGCTGGTTTCCCGCAAAAACTTGTTCAAATTGCCAGAGAATGCCTCCCTTTTGCAGGGCGCTTTCCTTGAGCCCATTACGGTAGGTCTTCATGCCCTCAAACTGGCCGGTGGCTGTCAGGACAAAGAGGTCATTGTGATTGGCGCAGGCACCATCGGACAACTCATCATTCAGGCCGCCAGCGCACTGGGAGCAAAATCGGTGACGGCTGTTGATATCAATCCTCAGCGTCTGGCTCTTGCGCTGGAAACCGGTGCCAGCCATGCCTTTAACAGCGCAACGCTGAGCGCAGATGACATTCGGCAGAAAACACAAGAACGACGCTTTAATCAGTTGATCATAGAAACAGCAGGCACACCGCAAACTGTTGCGCTTTCCCTCGATATTGCCGGCCCTAACGCTCAGGTGGCGCTGGTCGGGACGTTACACAAGGATCTTACCCTTAACGTTTCTACCTTCAGCCATATCCTGCGCAAAGAACTGACGTTGCTGGGCAGCTGGATGAATTATTCCGCCCCCTGGCCGGGCAGCGAATGGCAGCAAGCCACGCAACTTTTTGCAGAGAAAAGGATAAATCTTGACGCGCTGATCGGAAGTATTGGAGCACCGGAAGAATTTGTCAGGGAAGTGACGTCACTCGCAGGAAAGCCGATGACAGGGAAAATTTTACTGGATATGACAGGGAGCTGAAACAATGTATCTGATTTCAAACAGGGAAATGCTGCTTGCAGCGCAGCGCGACGGTTATGCTGTGCCTGCGTTCAACGTCCACAATCTGGAAACTGTGCAGGTGGTAGCCGAAACCGCGGCGGCCATGAGTTCTCCGGTGATCCTTGCAGGAACACCGGGCACATTCAGCTATGCCGGAACAGATTACCTGATCTCGATATGCCACGAGGCTGCGCGGAGATACCGCATCCCACTGGCACTGCACCTGGATCATCATGAGGATCAGGGTGATATAGAAACCAAAGTCCGTGCGGGGATCCGCTCCGTCATGATTGACGCCTCGCACTTCCCGCTGGTGGACAATATCAAACAGGTGAGCGAAACCGTCAGGCTGTGTCATGGCTTTGATGCCAGTGTCGAAGCGGAATTAGGCCGCCTGGGCGGTCAGGAAGACGACCTGGTGGTGGAAGAAGGCGACAGCTACTTTACTGATCCGATAGTGGCGAAACACTTTGTTGAAGCGACGCGAATTGATTCGCTGGCAGTCGCCATTGGTTCCGCTCACGGCTTGTATCAGGGAGAACCTAAACTGGATTTCACCCGTCTTGGACAAATCCGCCAGCAGGTTGATATTCCGCTGGTTCTGCACGGTGCATCGGGGATTCCGGAGGAGATGATCCACCGGGCAATCGGTCTGGGGATTTGCAAAGTGAATGTCGCGACCGAACTGAAAATTGCCTTTGCGGATGCTGTGAAAGCGTATTTTGCAGAACATCCGGACGCTAACGATCCGCGAAAATACATCGTGCCGGGAAAGCTCGCGATGCAGAAAGTCGTGGAAGAAAAAATCAGGATTTGTGGCAGTGCCGGGCGATTATGACACGCCTGTATTAAAGAAGCGGGCCCGCGCCCGCTTTCCGGATTTTAGTAAAGTGCAGGTTGCAGCTGTCATTCCATTCTGATTTTATGGAAGTTCATTAATAGTAAAATGGAAACGGCTATGACCACCCTGAACCATTTTGGCCAACCCATCGGTGACGCTCTTCCCGACTGGCAGCCCCGCGAGCGCCCTGCGCATCTTCAGCTTGATGGCCTCTGGTGTCATCTTGAGCCTCTGTCCTGCGAACGCCATAGTGAGGATTTATTTAACGCCTGGCACAGCATTGATGACAATCGGGACTGGACCTATCTCACCGTCGACCGCCCTGCAACGCAGGCAGATTGCGACGTGTTTATTTCCCGGCAGGAAAAAAGCGAAGATCCGCTATTTTTCGCGGTGGTGGATAACGAAACACAGCGCGCCGTGGGCAGCGTTTCTCTGATGCGTATCGATGCCGTGAATGGCGTTGCCGAAATTGGCTGGGTGAACTGGTCACCGCTGATGAAACGCACACGTTTTGGCACTGAAGCCATTTACCTGCTGCAACGTTATCTGTTCGATACCCTGAAATATCGCCGCTGCGAATGGAAATGCCACAGCCTGAATGAGCCGTCAAAACTGGCCGCAAAACGCTTCGGGTTTGAGTATGAAGGTATGTTCCGTCAGGCCATCATCAATAAAGGCCACAACCGTGATACCTGCTGGTATTCGGTTCTTGACCACGAATGGCCGGCCTCAAAGGCAGCGTTTGATCGCTGGTTAAGTGCAGATAATTTCAATGCGGAAGGTCAGCAGAAACATCGTCTGGAAGAACTGCGCTGACAGGCATTGCCTGCGTTGTTTACTGACGCAGGCAGAACCGGTCCTTCAATGAAAACCGCTCAGGAATTTAGCGCAGACAATACCGTAACATCAGGCCACGCATAGATAATATTAGGCGAACGCCACAGCGGACCGGCATCGGTATAGCGCCCGGATTCCAGCCCCCCCAGGGCACGGTAGAACCTAATTGCAGGCTCGTTGCCTTCTACAACTCCCAGCCCTGCACTTTTAAAACCTTCACCCGCCAGATGTGTTGCAGCTTTGGCAATCAGCAATTTGCCAATCCCCTGACGCTTAAATGCAGGCGAAACATACAGGAATTTGATTTCGGCCATCTCGCCAAATTCAGGGTTTGAAGAAGCCGAAGCCAGACTGAATCCGGCTAATTTGCCGTCAACTTCCGCGATAAAAATGCCCTGACCGGCAGCAGGATGCGCAAATTTATCCTGCCAGAAAGATTTACGACGCGGAACATCAAGCGCGTTAAAGGCTTCCGGCGGTGCCAGTTCGCGATAAGTATCACGCCAGATGGCAACGTGTAATTCAGCCAGTGAATCAATATCTTTCGGTTCAGCAATCCGTATAGTGCAGGCTGGCACGGCATCCCTCTTCATCAAAATGTTCGGAAAATCATAATGTCAGCTGAGTATAGTCAGCCTTTCTCTTCCCGCGCCAGCAAACTGCGTTTTCGTTCCACGCCCCAGCGGTAACCGGAAATATTACCCCCCGTTTTAACCACCCGATGACAGGGAATGGCGACTGCCAGCAGGTTTGCGGCGCAGGCTCCGGCCACAGCGCGGACTGATTTAGGCGAACCAATTTTAGTGGCAATCTCGGCATAACTGGCGGTATTTCCCGGTGGGATATCACGTAATGCCTGCCAGACGCGCTGCTGGAAAGCCGTTCCGCGAATATCCAGCGGCAAATCCAGCCCAATCTGAGGCGCTTCGACAAAGCCAACAACCAAAGCAATTCGCTGCTCGAAATCCGCATCGCCGCCCAGCAATTCCGCTTGTGGAAAACTGTTTTGCAGCTCATTGATCAACTTTTCAGGATCGTCGCCCAGTAAAATGGCGCAGATCCCCCGCTGACTTTCGGCAACCAGAATATCGCCCAGTGAAGATTTGCCGATGGCAAACCAGACGCGCACATCGCGGCCACCGGAGCGGAAATTTTGCGGCGTCATGCCCAGCGTGGCTGCGGACGTTTCGTAAAACCGGCTATCGGAAGGATATCCGGCCGCGTGGATCGCTTCGGTTATCGTTGCAGAATCAGCCAGCTTTTCACGTACACGCCGGGCGCGCTGCGCCTGCTGATACTCTTTGGGCGTCACGCCGGTTTGCGCCTTAAACAGGCGATGAAAGTGATAAGCACTGATGCCTACTTCGGCGGCCAGCTGATTAAGCGTCAACATCCTGGCAGATCCTTCCAGAATACGGCAGGCCTGAGCTACCCGCTGAGCGTGAAACTGCGCCAGTGAAATCAGTCCCTGACGGCAGCGTTTGCACGGGCGAAACCCTGCCTCTTCTGCGGCTTCGGCATCATCAAAATAGAGAATATTTTCCGGATTCGGCTGCCGTGACGGGCATGAAGGCGCGCAGTAAATACCGGTGGTTTTTACCGCGTATACAAATTTGCCATCCGCGTTCGCATCACAGCTGACGACCGCCTGCCAGCGCGGATCCTTCACCGACTCAGAGGCTGAGTTTTCCGCTACCGTTTTGTTGATGACTTGTGTTTTACCTGACATTTTCTGCCTCACGTTTCCCGACTGGATGACTGTCAGCATAAGCCGCCATTATCCCTTGCACCCTCCGGCGCTTGCTTTCTTATTCAATGCCGGACTTTTAGCCTGCCACCGGCTTTAACGGCGTGTCGAGGATCATCTGATAAAAGGCCAGATCCAGCCAGCGGTCAAATTTAAATGCCGCCTGTTTAATGGTCCCGGTATGACTGAATCCGTTTTTTTCGTGCAGGGCAATACTGCCGCTGTTGGCCGCGTCAATCGCGCCAATCAGCGTATGTACGCCACGTTCACGGGCGGCATCCACCAGTGCATTAAGCAGGATTTTACCCAGCCCTTTGCCACGGTGATCTTTATGAATATAAATCGAATGTTCGACCGAATATTTATAGGCAGGCCAGGCACGGAAAGTGCCGTAACTGGCAAAACCCAGCAGTGCGGCCTGTTCGTCTTCCAGCCCGATCACCGGAAAGTTATTGGTCAGTTTAGTGGCAAACCAGGATGTCATGCTGTCGATATGACGCGGTTTATAGTCATACAACGCGGTGGATGTCAGGATCGCATCATTAAAAATATCCAGAATAGCGACAGCGTGCTGGCGTTCGGTACAGGTGATCATTTTCATCAGTTCTTCCCCGGTGACTTCCGTTTGATGTTTAATTCCACTATAGTGGAATTAATTCCACAAAAGTAAACAACGGAACGGATCCCATGTCAATCGACCAACTGATCGCCACACGTTTGCAGTCTTTGCGTAAAACACAGGGTTTGAGCCTGGAACAACTGGCCAGCAATTCAGGTGTCAGTAAAGCGATGATCTCCAAAATTGAACGGCAGGACAGCAGTCCGAGCGCCAGCCTTTTAGGTCGTCTGGCCGCCAGTCTGGGTGTTTCGCTCGCGCAGTTGCTGTCAGAAGATAACGAACAACCCGCGCCATTACGTCCGCTTGCACAGCAGGAAGTGTGGCAGGATCCGGATATCGGTTATCTGCGGCGTCAGGTGACGGCGCATGAGGAAAACGGCGGTCCGGAACTGGTGGAAATTACGCTGCCAGCCGCTGCGCGCGTCAGTTATCCGGGCTGGAGTCATCAGGCGTATAAACAACGTCTGTGGCTGGTGGAAGGGTCGCTGACTGTCGATTATGGCACGGAAAAGTATGTGCTATCGGCAGGCGATGCGCTGACGTTCGGCGTGGATTTGCCGATCACCTTCAGTAATACCGGCACTGAGCCGTGCCGGTATTTGCTGGTCATGAGCGACAAATAGTTTCCACGCTTTCAGCAGCGCCAGTGCACGGTCACGCTGATCAGAGATCTAACGTGCCGTCGATCAGCGTACATGTATCGCCGCCGATCCAGGGTTCACCATCGACAAACGTCACGGTTACGCGGCCATCGCGCTGGAGTTTAGTTCCCTGCCGCACGCGATAAGTTTGTGCCATATGTTCTCCGTCGGGGAAGTTCGCGGCTTTCAGCACCCGCGCCAGACAGGCATTGGCGCTGCCGGTGACCGGATCTTCTTTCAGCACGCCGTCCTCATCAATAATCGCGCGCACTTCATAATCCGCCGGACCGTTTTTATCGTGCAAACCGTAAACCGCGATACCGTTAATACCCAGTTGCGTTTGCAGCTGGCTGACAGCGGCGGCATCAGCGGTGATATTCAGACATTCCTGCGCGCTTTCCATCCGCACCACCAGCCAGATGATCCCCATATCGACGTTGACCGGCGTAACTTCTGCCTGAATCTTTCCGCCACGTAACGCCTTAGCCAGCAATTCCAGATGCTGAGCATCAAGCGGACTCTGTTTCGCTGGCGGCGCGGAAAAGGCCTGTCCGCCCTCTGCCAGCTGTTTCACCTGCACCAGCCCGACGCCACATTCCTGGACAAGATATCCCGGATTTTTCGGCTGCAACCCGCTTTGCAACAGCGCGTAAGCTGTGCCAAGCGTTGGGTGTCCGGCGAACGGCAGTTCTTTATCGGTAGTGAAAATCCTTACGCGATAATCGGCTTGTGGTGAAGCGGGTTTGAGCACAAACGCCGTTTCCGCAAGATTCGTCCAGCGGGCCATTGCAAACATCTCGGCGTCTGTCAGTCCTTCGGCGTCGAGTATCACGGCCAGGGCGTTGCCTTTCAGCGGCCGGGCGGTGAACACATCGACTTGTTTAAAACGGCGCAGGCGGGTCATAGCAAATCCTTTTTAATCATTGAGTAAGGAACGGCGAAGTCACTGAGTTTAGGAATATTTCGATAAGTTATCGAGAACCATGTCAGTCGCGGGCGGCTGACCTATGCTTAACAGAGCTTCCAAAATATCCTAAAAACACAAGGAACAGAAAGATGCCCGTGAAGGATTTGATAGGTATTGGTATTGGTCCCTTTAATTTAAGCCTCGCCGCCATGGCAAAAGATACCGGAAAACTCGACGCCGCCTTCTTTGACGCTAATCCGGAATTCAGCTGGCACCCCGGCATGTTACTGCCGACAGCCACCATGCAAACCTATGTGTTGCAGGATCTGGTGACCACCGTCGCCCCGCGCAGCGAGTTTTCTTTCATCAATTATCTGGTGGAACAGAAGAAAATTTACCGCTTTCTGGCGACGGAACAACTGATCATCAGCCGTGATGAGTTTTCCGATTATCTGCGCTGGGCGTGCGACCGCATCCCTGATCTGCATTTTTCCGAACCGGTTGAGCGCATTGATTTCGATGACAAGCGGCAGGAATTTATCGTGCAGAGTAAAACAGGCGAGCACCGTGCGCGCAACATTTGCCTCGGCACCGGCCATGCACCGTGGATCCCAAAACCGGCGCGGGCGGCGCTGGGCGAAAACTGTTTTCATGCGGCTGAGATTGAACTGCGCGAACCGGATTTCACCGGCAAACGCGTGGCCGTCGTCGGTGGCGGACAAAGCGGCGCGGACATTATTCTCAACGCGCTGAGCGGCCACTGGGGCGAATTTGCCGAACTGAGCTGGATATCACGACGCCCGAATTTTCAGCCGCTGGATGAATCGATTTTCACCAATGAATATTTCACGCCGGAGTATGTGAATTACTTTTATACGTTGCCGGAGGACGTACGTGAGCAGGAAATCGCCACCCAAAAACTGCCTTCCGATGGCATCAGTTATCACACGCTGGAAGATATTTATAAGCAGCTGTATCACCGTTTCGATGTGCTGCATCAGCCGCGTAACGTTCGTTTATTGCCCCACCGCGCGCTCGATCATATCGTACGTCATGCGGGCGGTGATTTCAGTTTGCAGGCAAAACACGGGCTGGAAAAATGCGAAGAGCATTTCAGTGCCGATATCGTGATTCTGGCGACCGGCTATCGTCCCGGTTTACCGGATTATCTCGAGCCGTTGCTGGACCGCATCCCCTATGACCGCGAACAACATTTGCCGCTTCAGCCGAATTTCAACCTGCGCTGGGACGGCCCTGAGCAGAACCGCATTTACGCGGTGAATGCCGGGATTCACAGTCACGGCAGCGCCGAAGGGCAACTGACGCTGACCGCGTGGCGCTCGGCGAAAATCCTCAATCATTTGCTGGGCGAAGCGCACTACGATTTGCGGCCAGTGCCTTCACTGGTGCAATGGTGGTCGGACACGCCGGATGCGGGCAAGCGCGGTAAATAGCAGGCACAAAAAAGCGGAGCATCAGGCTCCGCTTTCCTTTTACTGACTTTAATTAAACAAATCAGACGTAAAAATAGATGGCCAAAAAGTGGCAGGCACTGCCGCCGAGCACGAACCCGTGCCAGATGGCGTGACCGAAACGAAAGCGTTTAGAGGCGTAGAAAATAACGCCCAGCGTGTATACCACACCGCCCAGCGCCAGTAAGGCTACGCCACCCAGCGAAAGTGTAGTCGCCAGCTGATAAATCACTATCAGCGACAGCCAGCCCATCGTCAGATAAGTGACCAGCGAAAGCACTTCAAAGCGGTGCGCAAACGCCAGTTTAAAAATCACGCCGAACAGCGCCAGCCCCCAGATCACCGCCATCAGCCCTTTCGCCAGCGGGGAATTAAGCCCGACCAGCAGGAACGGTGTGTAGGTTCCGGCGATCAGCAAATAAATCGCGCAGTGATCAAGTTTTTTCAGCCAGTATTTGGCTTTCTGATGCGGTATCGCGTGATACAGCGTGGAGGCCAGATACAGCAAAATCATGCTGCCGCCGTACAAACTATAACTGGTGATCGCCATGGCGCTGGCGTTATCGCCAACTGCCTGAACCAGCAACAGCACCAGCCCGACAATCCCAAAAACCAGACCAACGCCGTGACTCAGGCTGTTGGCAATTTCTTCAGCCCACGGATATCCCTGTGGTGATGGAGACAACTTACCCATACGTTGAGGATCCTCAAGACAAAAAAGTAAAAATCATTGTTTATAAAACGTTCCGACGGAATTAGCTTAACTGAGAACAATTCCAGTGTACATCTGTAAGCTTAAAATGAGTATTATCTGATGTAACAGTCTCTTAGCCGGATCATCATTTCACTCATCCTCGACTGTGAAGCCCTTCAATTCATTCGCTTTGTTTATAATTTACCAAAGTGACATTCAGACTACAGCGGGATTTTCCGCACCCAAAAACATGATTTTTTTATATCAAGCGACTAAGGTGTAGCGGAAAAATGAAAATAACGCCGTTTACCATGCCGTCAATATGACTAAGGTTTTAGTATGTCTGCAGCAACGACCCCGCTGAATTTTGGGGCAATGACCGAAGTTTTTCAGTTCCTGATGGAAATCGACAAGCTGAAAAGCGTGCAACGTCGCACCAAAGTGTTAGGCACTGAGCGTCAGGAAAACTCCGCAGAACACAGCTGGCATTTCGCCGTGGCGGCAATGTCTCTGGCCCCTTTCGCACCGGAAGGCGTTGATATTAATAAAGTCATCCGCATGGCGCTGATCCACGACATCGTCGAAATCGATGCTGGTGATGTGCTGGTTTACGATCTCGCTGCCCGCGCGGCGGTTCACGATCAGGAAATCATTGCAGCGAAACGTCTGTTCGGCCTGCTGCCTGTGCCCATGAGCACGCAGTTCCTGGATTTGTGGAATGAATATGAAGCGGGCGAAACCCCTGAAGCGCGCTTTGCGCTGGTGATCGACCGCGTGATGCCGATGGTCATGAACCTGAATAATCAGGGTCAGAGCTGGGTGGAAAACAATATCCGTCTCGAGCAGGTTCTGGCACGTAATGCCTTTATCGCCGATATCCATCCTGAACTGTGGCTGCATATCCGCACTCATCTGGATAATGCGCATCAGCAGGGCTGGCTGAAGTAATTTTTTTGCTCCTTCCCTTCGTAAAAGGGGAAGGAGCGAGGTCAACAACGACATCGGGATCAGCACCCGAAATACTACCTGCAACCAGCGGCAGCCTACCATCAGCGCGGCTTCTTCGATTTCACGGGGAATACTGAGAAACGACTGACGCATCAGGATGTACGCCACATTATTGAGCAGTGCGCCAGAAGACTGAAACGTGGATCAGCCGTAGATAGTTTTGCGGACCTACAAACGGCGGCGCGTCCGACGACAGACGTCTGTCAGACAGCCTGTCTGTAGCTGACTGAAATAAGGCGCCTATCCTGTCTGCGTTTATGTCATTTACATGGCGGGAATATGATGGTTATTTGAATGAGATATGAGCAATGTTTCTGAACAAATCAGAGTTGAATGCCGGAATGAACGGCAATGCGTGGATATAACCCCATTAAAATGGGGTTGAATTGAGATATATAAAAACAGAATCAGATTGATTGGTAAAACTATAAATAGTTCCTTTAACTGTAAAATAAAGATATCTCCCCTTTAATTGTATTTTAACATTGGGATCTGAAGTAAACAGAACAGAAGGATAATCTCTGACATCTGCCAGAAACTCTTTCTCTGTTTTTACAGAGGGATAAAGATAATATTTATACGTATTTTTGGTCGTTGCACCCGCACTACCTTCAGTCACATAAAGGGTATTAAACTCGCCTATACTTTCCTTTCGTATAATCGTTTGTTCATAAGGTGAAAAATCTAATACCACCTTAATTAAATATCCAAAAAAAGCTATAGCCAATACAATAAAAATATACCTTTTCCTAAAAACCCGTTCTTTTTGCATAATCAATCCCTGCTCTTATCCATGTCTGGTCTTTAGGATCATCTCAATGGGAGTTTGGTCCCTCAAAACTACATTTTAAACCACGCAGATATTAATCACTTTGATATTAGAAACAAACCTTTTAAATATAAATACATCAACTTAAATCATACAAAAAACATATAAATACACGTGGGGTATATTTTATATTTATCTTAAGGTTTACACGAAACCAACACCCGGCCTCCCAGCCTTCCCCTCGTGAGAGGGGAAGGAGCAAAAGATTAAGCCCGTATTTGTGTTATCCCGAGCGCAACCCCCGCCTTCTCTGACAATTCAAACAGTGC